>NZ_JAMXSG010000257.1:0-8599 GCF_024124365.1 Pseudonocardia sp. McavD-2-B | reverse complement strand
CTCACGCTCGTCCACGGCTCGATCCAGCCGCCTGGTCCAGAACCCCATGTCACGTCCTCCTGGCAGAAGACGGCCCCGCACTCCGGAAGTGATCAGGAGTGCGGGGCCGTGGTCATCGGGTGGGTCTCGATCAGGCCGCCGCCTCGCCCTCCTGCTTGCGGCCTCGGTGCTGGCCCTGGCCACGGATGGCCTCGGCCGACCAGCGCGGCGGGGTGAGCTGGCCCGTCTTCCGCGAGACGTAGCCGGGGGTCATCACCAGCCCGTCGAAGGCCAGCGCCTGACCGAAGCTGCCCACCTGCGGCTGGTCATGGCTGGCGATCATCACCTCGGCGACAGCCGTCTTGTCCCGGTCATCGGACTCGTCAGCGGGGGTGATCACCTCGACCCGCCACAGGCCCCGGCCCTGCTCGTCGACCTCCTGGCGGCCGTTCGGGTCCGGGCGGCGAGAGCCATCAGACAGCTCCACCCACTTCGCGACCGGGGTCACGGTGCCGGTGCTGATCATGCGGACGCGGTCGGTGTCGATCGGGTAGCTGCGCATCGTCTGCTCCTGCTGCATTCGGTGTGATTGACGTGAACGATGCAAACGACGATAGAGCAAGTGCGGCAAATGATGCAAGCGATGTTGAACGAGCGAATGAGGCTAAGGTGCCCCGCATGTCCGAGGACCCCCACCCCGAACTGGTCGGTACCGGTGAAGCCGCGCGCGCGCTCGGCGTCGACCGAACGACCTTGCAGCGGTGGAACCGCGCCGGCCTGATCACTCCTGCCGGGGAAACGCTGGGCGGCCACGTGCGCTGGGACCTCGACGATCTCCGCGCCCAACTCGACACCATCAAGCAGCAGCGACGGGACCAGCAGGCCTAGGCCTGAGCCCTCGCCTGAACCCGAGACCCCCGCTACTCTGGTGACGCAATGCGTTGCATTACGGTGCGAGTGTGGCCTGGCGGGAGATCCGATGGACCGAAGACAGCGAAGCGCACATCGCGCGCCATGACGTCGACCCGGCCGAGGTCGAAGAGGTCGTCAACACCCGGCCACGAGTCATCTCACCAGGGCGCGAAGGCGTCGAGGAGATCTACGGCCAGAGCCATACCGGCCGATACCTCGTGGTCATCATCAGCGAGGCCGAGGACGGCCGGGACTTCGTCATCACCGCCCGCGACATGAGCCCCAGCGAGCGCCGGTCCTTCCAGCGCCGCACCAACAGCTAGCACCCACCCCAAGTAGTGCACCCAAGGCCGGGAGGCCACAGCCATGAAGCAGGAAGAAGTCGAGCGACTCCGCAACTACTACGACCAGACCGATCTCTCCGCCAACATCGACAACGGCCAGCTCGACACCGACGTCGACCCGAACCCGATGGTCACCACGTCGCTGCGGCTGCCCAAAGACGTCCTCGACTGGGTCCGCGAACAGGCAGCAGCTCAGCATGTGCGGCCCACCACCCTGCTCCGGCAGTGGGTCGAGGAGCGCCGCAGCAACACCGCCAACCTCGAATCGCGCCTGGCACGGCTCGAACAGGCCGTCTTCGACAAAGCCAGCCACTAAAGACCTTTGCCTCCGGCGGCCCCTCCGGGGAGGACCTCAGATCCCGCAGCAGCCGGGAAGTGCTCGGCGATTTCTAGTGGTACTGGTCAGCTCCGGGTGGTGCTGCGATCACGTCGGCCCCGGAGGGCAGCATCTGTGCGGGCAGGGGTCAAGGACTACCAGGTCAGCCGCACACAACATCGATCTCCGGTCACCACTCGACGGAGTCGATCCACCGAGACCAGAACGAACAGCGATCCGCCGGCCTCCTGAACCGACCGGGCCGATGACGGCCCTCGCCAGCCCGGTGAACCACACCCTGGACCTCTCAGCCGCCACCTGCATGAGAGTCCTTGACCCCTGCCCGCACAGATGCAGGCGCAAGCGCGCCGACGTGACCGCAGCACCACCCTCCAAGGCAGCAGACTGGCCGGGGAGAGACCCCGACACCTACGCGCCGGGAAACAACGACCGCTCCACCACACCCTCAGCCACCGCGACCAACGACATCCCGGTCGTCACGGCATAACCACGCAGGTAGGCCAACGCCTCGGTGCAGCTCACCCCCAACCGGATCGCCATCATCCCGGTCGCCTGATGCACCACCGCCGGTTCGAACAACGCCACAGAGTCCAACAACGCCGCAGAGTCCACAGACGGCTCGAACGACTCAAACAACGGGACCACCCGGTCATCACACATAGGGAGCAGCCGTCCTTCACAGTCGACAGGGACCTACTACTGGTCAACTACGCGACCGGGGACTCGGGCCAGCCACAGCATACGTCGCACCCTCTCCCGAACCGTCATGTCGTCGATACAACGACACTGCGCTTCCAACGGCAAAGCGTCTTTGTCGTCGATTCGTTTACACAGACGGCCGACCACGCGAAGAGGCGGACTAAGAAACTACTCCTAGCTCCACGATTTCCCATTACGCAACGATACGTCTACACCGACGGTACGACGGCACACCGTTTTAACGGTTGTGTCGTCGATTGGTTTACAACGACGGCGATGGCGTCGTATCATAGACGCATGGAGATCAGGGAGGCGCTGGACCTGGTCCGGGCCGAATACCCCCGCAGTGAGGCCGACCAGAGTGAGGCCGTCGCGAAACACGCTGCCGCCTACCTCGATGCGTTCGCCAAGCGCGTCAGGGACGACGAGGAGTACGAGTTCAGCGACCGAGAGGCGGCCGCACTGTTCCATCTGTGCGAGGAGCTCCGGTTCGCTGCCGACCAGTTCGAGCGGGACCTGTTGCGTCACCTGAAGTGGGGCAGCGAGGGGATGACCTGGCAGCAGGTCTCCGAGACCGTCGAGGGCCAGCTCGGCGGCCGTCAGGCGATGCAGAAGCGCTGGCACCGGCTGACCGACCACAGCCGCCGGACGACGACCGGGGACATGCGACGCGGCGCGGCGGCAGCCGGATCGACGGCACGACGGTCTACCGTCTTCGGCGTCGATACGACGACGCCGACGGAGGACCGCTCATGAGGATCACCTCGGGGAACTTGAAGGGCGGCACCGCGAAGACGACCACGGCAGTGCACCTGGCCTTAGGGTTGGCACGGTCCGGGCGGACGCTGCTCGTCGACGCCGACCCGGGCCAGGACGGCGCGGTGTCGTGGTCGCAGGAGGCCGAGGACTGGCCTGCCGAGCGCTGCATCGTCATCGCTGCGGCGGACCGGAACCTGGCGCGCCAGATCCGGCCGATGCTCGACGACTACGAGCACGTGGTCTTCGACGTGGGCCCGAAGAACCCGAACCTGCTGCAGCAGGCGTTGAGCCTGTCCGAGCACCTGGTCGTGCCGGTGCGGCCCACCGGTCACGATCTCGCCGAACTCGGCAAGGTCTTCGACCTCGCTGCCGATGCCGACGCGCTGTCACCGCTGACCGCGGAGCTGCTGTTGGTCGACGTGGACCGGCGGTGGGCCTCCGAGCGTGAGGCACGGGCCTGGGCCGACTCCGAGAACTTCCCGACCATGCGATCGCAGGTGCGGCACCTGATCCGGTTCGCCTACGCCCGGGGCACCGCTCCGGACGAGCTGGGCGACTACGAGGACGTGCTCGCCGAGCTGCACGAGGGGGACAAGAACCGATGACAGAACGCAAGCGGGCCGGGAGCCGGCGGAGCCTCGCGGCGGCCGCATCGACGGCGAAGAACACCGGTCGTCGTAACGACGACAGCACGCCGGCGGGCCAGGACCACCCGCAGCATCCCGACCAGATCGAGTTCCCGGACGCCCCCACAGCGCCTGAGACGCCCGCACGGCGGACCCGCGCCCGCAAACCCGCAGCGAAGCTCACCGAGCCATCAGGGGCCTCTCAGGAGTCCGGAGGGGTGGCGCCGGAGTCGCCATCACGGCCGAAGCGCGCGGGTGCCGCGGCCAAGCGCCCCTCGGCCTCAGACATCGCTCCGGAAGGGACCACTCCCGCCTCGGGGCGGCGCGGATCGAAGTACACCGCCGTACTCGACGACGACACCCTCGACGCGTTCGAGCAACTCACCCGGGTCGCCCGGCGCCGTCTCGGGCGGCACGTCGACAAGGTCGAGATCTTCTCGACGCTGGTGCTGCTCGCCGCCGACGACGTCAGCCTGCGCGACCAACTCATCAGCGCCGTCGGCGGCCGCGAGACCCACCGCTGACACCTCGTCGCTAACGCCGACACCACGACGACCGAGTCCTCGACCGATCGTCGCGCTACGTAACGCGACCACGTCCACGCCTTCAAGATCATCTCCACAGACCTATGCATCAATGATCGCCTGGTCAGCGAGCCACGCCGGTTGCTCACGCAGCGTCATATCAGGGAGTGGGTCCAGACGCCTCGCTCTCCCTGTCGCAAAGCATCTTCCCCTCCGAACGGCGAGACCGAGTCAGGGTGTCGCGTGTGCGTCGTCGTATCGACGACATTCGCGTTTTCGGGCCCCTTCAACCAGCAAGATCATTTGATGCATAGGTGTGAGGCGCTCGTGGGTCAGCTCGGCGTGTCAGCTACGCATTCGGCTGGTGGGTCATCAGATCGCCGGGCTGGCAGTCGAGGACCTCACAGATGGCGGACAAGGTCGAGAAGCGGATGGCCCGAGCGTGCCCGTTCTTGAGTACTGAGAGGTTCGCATGCGTGACCCCGACCCGGCGGGCCAGCTCGGTCAACGTCATCTCACGGTCGACCAGAAGCTCGTCGAGATGGACAGCGATCGCCGACTGCAGCTCCGCAGGCACTGTCACACCGTCCCGTCGAGATCGCGTCGCATCGTGATGCCTTCGATGATGATCGAACGCAGCAACAGAATCCCGGCGCCGGCCGCCGGCGCAGGCCAAGCGAGCGAGTCGACGAACGCCGCCTGCAGCTCGCCACCGAACGTAGAACCGGTGAGCACGTGTGCACGCAGGAAGGCCACATCCGCGGCTTCGATCAACGCCCAAACCGGCTGGGCGATCAGTACCCCACTCAGCCAGCCCAGCCGCCGCGGCAACGTGTCGGCGAACAGGCCCTCTCTGTGCGCCGCGCTCAGCGCCCACACCGCCAGCCCCAAGACCGCCAACGCGTACATCCCGGGAAGGATCTGTTGCAGCTCTGCGAGCACGACCCCCAGGCGCGGCGAGTCATGGGCGATGACCAGTGGCGATGACTCGATCATCCGAGCGGAGTCCACCAGCGGCGGAGGGTTCCAACCCAAGGTGAACACGTACGACATCGGCTCCCCGAAGACAGCCTCGCCGATCTTGGCGAACAGTGTCGGCACGAAGACGACGAGCGAGAGGGCAAGCAGCCCGGCGTAGAGCTTGGCCAACCACCCGATCGCGCCGACCAGACCCGAGTGCACCGAGATCACGACATCTCCTTTACTGTTTGTCGGTATATCGAAGAACAGTACATCGATAATCGACACAGCGCTACACGAAGCTCGGCTCAACCTGGCCACGGCTGCATGCAGCGTCGCCGCGGCCACGCTCGTCGCCGCGGCACCATCACCGTCCGGCGTCCTCAAGGTGAGTCGAACAGCTCGGCGGCAGACAGCTCGATGCCCGAATCACCGCGCACCGCAGGCACCGCGTAATGGCCTAACCGTCGCCCGAGAGAGGCACCGGCTCGTTACGACACAGCGGCCCGTGAGGGTCACCGCGTTCTTGCGCCAAGCGTTCCTCCCCCGAGCGCGACAGCTCGAAGCCGATGCGGCGGACGTCGAACCAGGCCACGACCGCAGTCATCCCGCCGGAGCGTCCGGCCGCGCGCAGCGTGTCGAACTCGTAGGCCACCACCCCGGCCCACTGCCGCGACGACAACGAGCCACCGAGCTGGGACCCCTCGACCTCGGCCGCGGCGATCTCGGCGTCGTCCTGCTCGTCGTCGAGGAGCGGGCCCTCGATGCCCAGCTCCGCGGCCTTCTCGGCGAACCAGGCGCGCATCGGGATCGGGCACTGTTTGATCCGCAGGTCATTCGCCGTGCGCGACCACTCGCGCCAGATCCGCAGATCGGCAGCGCCCTGGGCGTCGTCGAGCGTGCCCTGGGCCTGGGCTACGGCGATGTGTTCGACGATCTCGGTCGGGGTGCGGTGACGGTGGCCGACCTCGCGGCCCTTGCGGTCCTGGCCGCGGCCCTGCTTGAACACCCCTCCCACCGCTTCGAGGGCGAGCTTGAACGGGTAGCGGCCGTAGGTCTCGGCGGTGCCGGTGCCGAGCACCTTGACGTCGAGGCCGGCGGATTCGCCGTCGACCTGGGCCACGGCGGTGTAACCGTGAGCTTCGAGCCCGTCGAGCCAGCGCGACCACATCGGCATCACCGCGTCGTGGGCGCGGCCCTCCCCGATGACGCCCTCTACCAGGAAGAACACGTGGAAGTGCGGGTGCCAGCCGTGCTCATCGCCGTGGGTGCACTCGAAGGCTCGGATGACTCCCTTGACCATGCGCTCGGTGCCGGTGCTGGTGGTGATCGGGAACCGGGCCACGCCCATGTCGTGCAGGTCAGCGTTCCAGGGCCGGTCCGAGGTGACCGCTTTCCAGGCTGAGCGTTGCGCGGTAATCAGGTTTCGGAGTTTGTCGCCCCGGTGGTGGCGCATGGTGAACGTCGCCAGCACCACGGAGTTGCCGAGTTTTTCCCAGATCCGGAACACGTGCTCCAGCTCGCGAGCACGATGGACCGCGATCCGGGAGCCACACGGCATGCAGGAGTGCCAGCACGCGCAAGTCTTGGTGCCGTTGATCCCGACGTCGACGCCACCGTCCTCGCGCCCGGCGAAGGTGAGACCGACCTCGTCGCTGCCTTCCTCGAACGGCGCCCGGCGGCAGGAGCGCACCTTGCGCAACGGGCTGTGGCGCCACTCGACACCGGTGTGCATCGCCCAGCGCTGATCACTGCTAGTCGGCTCTCCCTCGACCGCCCAGCCCAGCACCGAATCACCAAGATCAACAACCCCGTGACCTGCGGTGGGGGAGTTAACTCCTGTATTCCCAAGGGCCGCGCTCCGCGCGGGCGGCCCCGCGCTTGCGCCTCCGGCGCCGCGCGGGCCGGGCCCGGCTGTGTCGCGGGTCCCGGGGCTGACGGCCCCAGGCAGGGATGCAGCGAGGCTGAGATGGCCGGTGACGGCCGGTTGGGGGGTTTCGACGTGTCGGCGTTGAGCGTCGGTCGCGACGCCCGTACCGTGGCGTTCAGCCACAGCGACGATCCTTTTCTGTTTGGGTGAGTTCGAGCTCGGATCGCCGCTGGTGCAGAGGCCCTGGTGTTGGCGCACCTGGGCCTCTCGGCTTTCCTGGGGTCTGACCCTGCCCCGCGTGTGATCCGGATCGGCTCCGACACGCCGGGCAGCAGTGCAGCGATCACGCAGGCGATCACGCAGCGGCAGCCGCAGCTCCGGTGTCCGGATCGGCCTGGCAGGCCTCGATCACGGCACGGACGTAGGCGCCGTAGCCACCCAGGAACGGGGCCCGGAACCGGGTCAGGTCCTCACCGGGCGCCGACAGCAGCGCGATCCCCGGCAGGGCGGTGGTGTGGGCCTCGCCCAGCTCACGGGGTGTGCCGGGGTGCAGCAATTCCACGCTGGTCTGGTTGTCGGTGCGGAAGCTGATCCGCAGCGAGCACATGGCGCGCTCGTAGGCGCCGACGATGGTGGCCTCGGCCCGCTGCACGATGATCACGACCCGGAACCCGGCCTTGGCGCCCTCGGCCAGCAGTCGCCCGATCGCCACGCGGACGTCCTTGCCCACCTGTTTGTCCTGATCGGCGGTGCGCAGCAGTCCGGCGTACTCCTCGAGCACGACCAGCCGCATCGGCGCCTCGGCACTGACCTCGAGGGTGTCGCGGTCGGCGGGCAGGCTCGTGATCCGCTCGTCCATCTCGGCGACCAGGTCGTGCAGCAGCCGCAGGTAGGCGTGCGGGTCGGCGACGCCCGAGACCTGGTGTGCGGCGTGGCGGGTCCCGGCGAACGGGCGGAACAGGAGCCCGGTCGGGTCGATCCCGCACACGGTGATCCGCTGGTCAGCCGCCATCTGCGCGAGCAGGCCGTAGGTGAACACGCTTTTGCCGGAGCGGGTCACGCCCTGGACGATCGTGTGGGCCAGATCGGCCCAGTCCTGGGTGAGCTCACGGGCGCCCTCGTCGCGGCCCAGCAGGACCCGGCCCGGTGCGGCGGGCAGCTGCAGGGCGACGGTCCCGGTCAGAGGGTCGGCGTCGAGCAGTTCGATCCGGGCGTGGATCCGGCCCACCGGCTGGACCCGCAGCGCGGCAGCACCCAGGTGCGGGGCCAGGCGCAGGGCAGCGCGGCGGACATCGCCGATGAGCTGGCCCGGCAGCAGCTTGACCAGCAGCGTCGTCGGTGGCCCGAGCACCATCTCAACGACCTCGGGAACGACCACGGTCGGGCCGGTCGCGGTCTCGACCTGGGTACACAGCTCCGCGCCCTCGCAGGATCGACGCCACGCCCACCACAGGGCGTCGGCCTCACGCTCGTCCACGGCTCGATCCAGCCGCCTGGTCCAGAACCCCATGTCACGTCCTCCTGGCAGAAGACGGCCCCGCACTCCGGAAGTGATCAGGAGTGCGGGGCCGTGGTCATCGGGTGGGTCT
>NZ_JAMXSG010000256.1:0-8605 GCF_024124365.1 Pseudonocardia sp. McavD-2-B | reverse complement strand
CCGGCGGGCCGGTCGTCGCGACCGGCCCGCCGCCGCTCGGCGGCGAGGGTCCGCAGGACGCGGGTGCCGTCGGCGAAGGTGCGCAGGTTCGTCTCGCCGAACATCCGCTCCTTCTCCACCGAGGGGACCTCGGTGATCGACAGACCGGCGGCGGCGACGCGGCAGTTCAGGACCGTCTCGATCTCGAACCCGTCGCCCCAGTACATCCCGCCGTCCGGGTGCGGCGGCATGTCGACCGCGGGCAGCTCCAGCAGCGGCAGGATGTCGGCCCAGAAGGCGTTGTAGCCGTAGCAGAGGTCGCTGTAGCGGGTCCCGAACAGCGTGTTCGCGATCAGGTTCAGACCGGCGTTGCCACCCTTGCGGAGCAACGTGATGTCGTCGCTGCCGCCCCCCTTGGTGAACCGGCTGCCCTTCGCGAAGTCGGCGCCCTCGACGAGCGCGGCGACGAAGCGCGGGATCTCCTGCGGGTCGGCCGAGCCGTCCGCGTCGAACATGACGATGGCGTCGCCGGTGGCCGCGGCGAAACCGCAGGCCATCGCGTTGCCCTTGCCCTTGCGGGTCTGGCGGACGATCCGGACGCCGGGCAGGACACGGCGTGCGGTCTCGACGGTGCCGTCCTGGGAGTCGCCGTCGACGACGATCACCTCGTACACGGCGGGACGCACGGCCGCGACGGCCGGCAGGACCACCTCGAGGTTCCGTGCCTCGTTGCGGGTCGGCACGATCACCGACACCCTCGGTTGGTTCGGACGACGTGGTCCGTGGTCAGGGCGCTTGTTCACCGGTCTCTCCCCCGAATCGATCGGTCCTGGCGCGCGGTTGGCGAGCAGTGCGTGTCCGGTCGTGACGACGATGCCGACATCGACCGGATCCGTTACCCCACAACGGGGGTCATCCGGCTTATCTCCGGCGCCGTCGGTCGCGTTACGTGACCCGCACCGCATCGGGTGTCGCCCGGACGGCGCAAGGCCTCCGGACTCCGTCGCCGCGGCGTGGACCGATCACGCGAACACGACGACCGATACTACGGACGTCGTCCGGGCCGCCGCGGTGCGGGACCGGCCCACCGGGACCCCGCCCGACGAGCGGTGATCGTCGGGCGGCGAGCGGCGGGACGTCCGGCCGATGATCACGGTGCGTATCCGTTCCGTCCCGATGGTCCCCTTCGGACGTCGCTCGTCCGCGCCGCCGTCCGGCCCGCCGACCGGGACGGGTAGCGTGGCTCGCCGCCTGCTCGTCCGATCCGTTCCACCCCTGCGAGGTACCCGATGAGGCCCGGCGGCTTTGTGCCCAGCGTGTCCGTCTGCATCCCGGTCCACAACGGCGAGACCTATCTCGCCGAGACCATCCGCAGCGTGCTGGAGCAGACCTGGCGGGACTTCGAGCTCGTCGTGCTGGAGAACGGCAGCACCGATGCGAGCTGGGAGATCGCGACCTCGTTCCGCGACCCGCGGATCCGGGTCGAGCGCAACCGGCAGACACTGCCGCAGGGCGACAACTGGAACCGCGCCGTCGAGCTCTGCCGCGCACCGCTGGTGAAGCTGGTCTGCGCCGACGACCTGCTGCACCCGCGCTGCCTGGAGCTGCAGGTTCCGCCGATGCGCGACGACCCGTCGCTGTCGGTGGTGGCCTCGCGCCGGCACATGATCGACGAGCAGAGCCGGGTCATCGTCCCGCGCCGCGGCCTCGGCGGCGGCCTGGTCGGGCTGCACTCGGGCAGCGAGGTCGCGCGGCGGGTCATCCGCAACGGCGCGAACCCGATCGGCGAGCCGGGCAACGTCCTGTTCCGGCGCGAGCAGTTCGTCACCGCGGGCGGATGGCGCCCGGAGCGGCGCTTCATCATGGACCTCGACCTCTGGATGCGCCTGCTCCAGTACGGCGACTTCCTCGGCGTCCCGGAGACCCTGGCCGCGTTCCGGGTCGCTCGCGGCTCGGTCTCCTCGGAGTTCGAGCAGCAGATCTCCGAGGAGCAGCAGCTGCTGTTCGACGAGCTGGGCGACTCCGGGGTGTTCGACGTCCGTCCGATCGACGTGCGGATCGGCCGGCTCGCCCTGCCGCTGGGCCGGGCCCGGCGCAAGGCGCTGTTCAAGGTCTCGCGCATCGCCGCCCGCAAGGACGACAAGCTGATCGCCGAGCGCGACGAGGCCGCGTCGGCCGACGCCCGCTGACCGCGGGCGCCCGACCGCGCGCCGCCCGGACGGACGGCACCCCGGACTCCCCGATCGGCGGGGTCGATACCGGACATCCGGGACATGCAGTCGCCTATCTACTGCCAGGCCTTTGCGGCAGCACCGCCGTCGCGTTGAATCCCCTCACCCGGCCGGGTGGCGGCCGGTCCGACCGGTGAGGGGGCACGATGCAGACGCACGCGGTCGCCATGCACATGAGCGACGGACTGGTGAACGGCCCGACGGCGCTGCTGTTCGCCGTCGTCGCGGTGATCGCGCTGACGGTCGCGGTCCTGCGCGCCCGCGCGGACCTCGACGACCGCACCGCGCCGATGGCCGGACTGGTCACGGCGTTCGTCTTCGCCGTCCAGATGATCAACTTCCCGATCCTGCCCGGGGCCAGCGGGCACCTGCTGGGCGGGGCGCTCGTCGCGATCCTGGTCGGCCCGTGGGTGGGCATGATCGCGATCTCGATCGTGCTCGTCGTGCAGGCGCTGCTGTTCGCCGACGGCGGCATCACCGCACTGGGCCTCAACATCACGAACATGGCCGTGATCGGGGTGGTCGTCGGCTGGCTGGTGGCGCGCTCGCTGCGCCGGTTCGCGGTGCGTTCCCGCGGCGGGCTGGTCGCCGTCGCCTTCGTCGCGGCCCTGCTCAACACCGTCGTCGCGTCGATGGGCTTCGTCCTGGAGTACGCGATCGGAGGCGCCGGCGGCGCCACCCTCGGCACGGTGTTCGCGCTGATGGGCGGGCTGCACGTGCTGATCGGCATCGGTGAGGGCGTGATCACCGCGGCCACCGTGGGCGCGGTGGCCGCCGCCCGGCCGGACCTGGTGTACCTGCTGCGCGGCACCGGGCGCCCGCTGGCCCGCCGCTCGACCTCCGAGGAGGGTGCGCGATGAGCGCCACCGCCCGCCGTCGCCCGCTGCTGTTCTTCGCCGGGTTCCTGATCGTGTCCCTGGTCGTGGCCGGGCTGGTCTCGTCCTTCGCCTCCCCCGACCCCGACGGCCTGGACACCGTCGCCCGGGACGGCTGCACCGCCGTCGCGACCCCGGACGGCGAGGAGCGGCTGGAGGGCACCTGCATCGCGACCCACGAGAGCGCCCACGCCATGGCATCGAGCCCGCTCGCCGGGTACTCGGTCGTGGGCGGCGAGGGCACCACCGGCGTCGCCGGGGTGGCGGGGGTGCTGGTGACGGTCGTCGTCGCGGGCGGGGTGTTCCTGCTGCTGCGCCGCCGGGACGGCTGATGGGCGCCGGGCACGCGCACCCGCTGTACCTGCACCGCGACTCCCCCGTCCACCGGCTCCCCCCCGAGGTGAAGGTCGTCTCGGCACTGCTGGTGGTGGTGTGCGTGGTCGCGACCCCGCGCGAGGCGTTCGCGGTGTTCGGCGGGTTCGCGCTGCTGCTGGCCGCGGTGTGGGCCCTGGCCGGGGTGCGCCCGGGCTGGATCCTGCGGCGCTCGGTGATCGAGCTGCCGTTCGTGGTGCTCGCGGTGCTGCTGCCGTTCACCGGCCCGGCGCCGACGCTGGACTGGCTCGGCCTCACGCTGTCCCAGCCGGGACTGCTCGGGGCGTGGAACATCCTGGTCAAGGGCACCCTCGGCGTCCTGACCTCGCTGACCCTCGCGGCGACGACGCCGATGCGCGACCTGCTCGTCGGCCTGCAACGCCTGCACGCCCCGGCGATCGTCACCACGATCGCCACCCTGATGCTGCGCTACGCCGACGTGATCACCGGCGAGGCCCGCCGGATGCGGCTGTCCCGGATCTCCCGCGGCCACGACCCGCGGTTCCTGTGGCAGGCCGGGGCGACCGCCCGCGGGATCGGCTCGCTGTTCGTGCGGTCCTACGAACGCGGCGAGCGGGTGCACCTGGCGATGCTGTCGCGCGGCTGGACCGGCACCATGCCGCCGTCGGGCGACGCCCCGACCACCTCACGGCAGTGGCTGGCCGGGCTGACCGTCGCCGGGGTCGCGGTGCTGCTGGCCGGATCCGGCTGGGTGGCCGCATGAGCCCGCCGTCGCTGCGGCTGACCGACCTCGCCTTCGCCTACCCCGACGGCCACCAGGCGCTGTTCGGCGTCGACCTGACGATCGCCCCCGGCGAGCGGGTCGCGCTTCTCGGCCCGAACGGCGCCGGGAAGACCACGCTGGTGCTGCACCTCAACGGGATCCTCGGCGGCGGGGACGGCGCCGCGGGCACCGTCGAGGTCGGCGGGCTCCGGGTGGAGAAGCGGCACCTGCGCGAGATCCGCCGCCGGGTGGGGATCGTCTTCCAGGACCCCGACGACCAGCTGTTCATGCCCACCGTTGCCGAGGACGTGGCCTTCGGCCCGGCGAACTTCGGGCTGCGCGGGCCCGCGCTGCGCGAGCGGGTCGACGAGGCCCTGGCCGCGGTGGGGATGGCCGACGCCGCCGACCGCTCCCCGCTGCACCTGTCCGGCGGGCAGCGCCGCCGGGTCGCGCTGGCCACGGTGCTGGCGTGCGACCCGGAGATCCTGGTGCTCGACGAGCCGTCGTCGAACCTGGACCCGGTGGCCCGCCGCGAGCTGGCCGAGGTGCTGCTGGGGCTGGGCCGGACCATGCTCATGGTCACCCACGACCTGCCGTACGCGCTGCAGCTGTGCCCCCGCAGCGTCGTGCTGGACGGGGGCACCGTCGTCGCCGACGGGCCGACCCGCGAGCTGCTGGCCGACACCGAGCTGCTCGACCGGCACCGCCTGGAGCTGCCCTACGGCTTCGTCCTGGCCTGAGTGGGGTGCCCAGGGAGATCGCGCATGCTCCGGACGCGCCACCGCCCCACCCGGCGAGCCGGACGGGGCGGTGCGGTCACCGTTCGACGGTGAGGTGCGGCCGGGGGTCAGCCGCGCTGTTCCTGGCCGTTCGGGTGGCCCTGCGCCGCGCCCGGGGCGCCGATGCCGGGGACCTCGCGGGAGGCCTCCAGCCGGGCCGGGGCCGCACCGCCGCCGTTGCCGGTCTCGGCGCCGGGGACCGGTGGGACGTCCGAGCCGACCGGCGGGACCTCCTGCTGGGCCGCCGCGGTGGCCGCCGCGACCTGCTTGGCGATCTCCGGGTCGGACGAGGTGTCGAACCAGTCCTCGACGCCGTCGTCCTCGGCGGGCCGGGAGACGGTGCCGTCGTCGGGGCTGGGCTCGTAGCGGAAGACGCCGTCCTCGCCGGGCGCACCCAGCATCCGGGTGAAGCCCTCCAGTGCCTTCCCGAAGTCGGACGGGACGACCCACAGCTTGCTGGCCTCGCCCTCGGCCATCTGCGGCAGCGTCTGCAGGTACTCGTAGGCGAGCAGCTCCGGGGTGGGCTTGCCGGCCTTGATCGCGGCGAACTTCTTCTCGATCGCCTTCGACTCACCCTGCGCCTCGAGGTACAGCGCGGCCCGGCGGCCCTGCGCCCGCAGGATCTCCGACTGCCGCTCGGCCTCGGCGGCGAGGATGGCGGCCTGCTTGGCGCCCTCCGCGGTGAGGATCTGGGACTGCTTGTTGCCCTCGGCGCTGCGGATGGCCGACTCCCGCTGGCCCTCCGCCGTGAGGATCATGGCCCGCTTCTCGCGGTCGGCCTTCATCTGCTGTTCCATCGAGTTCTGGATCGAGGGCGGCGGGTCGATCGCCTTGATCTCGACCCGGGCGACCCGGATGCCCCAGCGCTCGGTGGCCTCGTCCAGCTCGCCGCGCAGCGCGGTGTTGATCCGGTCGCGCGAGGTCAGCGTCTGCTCCAGCGTCATGCCGCCGACCACGTTGCGCAGGGTCGTGGTGGTGATCTGCTCGACACCGGCGATGTAGTTGGCGATCTCGTAGACCGCCGCCTTGGCGTCGTTGACCTTGAAGTACACGACCGTGTCGATGTTGACGGTCAGGTTGTCCTGCGTGATGACCGGCTGCGGCGGGAACGACACGACCTGCTCACGCAGGTCGACCCGCTCGCGGGTGCGGTCGACGAACGGCACCAGGATGGCGGGGCCGCCCTCCCGGATGCTGTGGTAGCGGCCCAGCCGTTCGATGATGTAGGCCCACTCCTGCGGGACGATGACGACCGACTTGACGACGATCGTCACGACCAGCGCGAGCAGGATGATGCCGATGATGAACTCGGCGCCCATGTGCTCTCCCCTCCTGCGCGCCGGAGAACCGGCGCCCGTGTCGCCCCGGAGTCCCCGGGGCGTCGTGGCCGTCCCGCCGCGGTGGCGGTCAGGACGGCGGTAGCTCCCCCCGACCGGTGACGAGCACGGCCGCCCCGGTCACCTGCAGGATCGTGACGGTGGCGCCGGCCTCGAGGACCTCCACCCCGTCCATCGACCGCGCCGACCACACCTCACGTCCGATCCGCACCTGCCCGCGCTCGCCGTCGACGCGCTGCACGACCTCGGCGGAGGCGCCGACGAACCGGTCCTGGTGGCGATCGAGCGTGCCCATGTGCTCGGCCAGCCTGCGTTTCGCCACCGGTCGCACGGCCAGCAGCAGCAGTACCGCGACGGCGCCGCCCACCCCGGCGGCCGGGAGGAGCGTCAACCCGAGTGCGGCACCGGCCGCCGCGGCGAGTGCGCCGCCGCCGAGCATGACGAGGAACAGCTCCCCGGACACGACCTCGCTGCCGATCAGTACGAGACCGATGAGCAGCCAGATCAGTGCCGGATCCATGGGCCCCAGGGTGCCAGAATGTCCGATTCCCCGTCGGCGTTTCGTCGGGATGATCCGCACCGCTTGGCCCGATCGTTACCGGTCGGTGCCGGAGTTCGCCCGCGGTGTCGGGGTCAGGTCCCCTCGGCGGTGACGAAGTCGATGAGGCGCTCGACCGCGCCGATCATCGGGGTCTCCAGATCGCGGTAGCTGCGGACCGCGCCGAGCACCCGGCGGGCACCGTCGGCGGGCTCGCCCCACCGCAGCGCCGCGCAGACCCCGGTCTTCCAGTCGGTGCCGCGCGGGATCACCGGCCATTCGCGGATCCCGACGACCGAGGGCTTCACGGCCTGCCAGACGTCGACGTAGGGGTGGCCGGTGACCAGGACGTGCTGCTGCGCGTCGCGGGTCGCCCGGTAGGCCTCGCGGGCCTGGCGGGTCTCCTTCGTGCCCTCCACCAGGTGGTCGACGAGGATGCCGAGGCGCCGGTGCGGGCCCGGGGCGAAGTCGCGGACCGCGGCGGCGAGGTCGTCGACGCCGTGCAGCGGCTCCACGACCACGCCCTCGACGCGCAGGTCGTGCCCCCACACCTGCTCGACCAGTGCCGCGTCGTGCAGGCCCTCGACCCAGATCCGGGCGGCGCGCGCGGTGCGCGCCTTCAGGTTCGCGACGTGCACCGAGCCGGACGCGGACAACGTGCGGCCCGCGGGGGCGGCCTGCGGCCGCACCAGCGTCGCGGGGCGGCCCTCGTACAGGAAACCGGCGGGGCGCAGCGGGAAGATCCGCCGGCCGCCGAAGCGGTCCTCCAGCGTCACCTCCGAGCCGGTGACGGTCACCACGGCACCGCAGAAACCGCTGGCCGGGTCCTCGACGACCAGGCCCGGCTCGGCGGCGACCTCGGTCACCCGGCTCTCCCGCGGCGCACGGGTGCCCGCGGTGTCGAACATGCCCCGGTAATCGTGGGTCCGGCTCATGGTGAGCCAGTATCGGTCGACGCCGGTCGGTGACCGCGGCACGACACGCCCACACTCCGGTGGTCACGCACAGCGTGACCCTCGTAGCGCTGCGTCACCCACGTGCCGGGTGTGCGACGCCGGACGGGCCGTTAGCCTGACCGCCGTGTCCTGTGCCTCCACGACCTTCGCCGTGTGGGCCTCGGCCTGGCTGGCCGGGTCCGCCGCACCCGACGACGTCCTCGACGCGCTCGCGCCGTGGTCGGAGGCGCACGACGTGCTCGCCGCCGACGACGTCACCGCCGCCACGACCGGACTGCCCGGACCCGGATCTGCGCCGACCTCGACGGCGATGCTGCTGGCCGCCGTCCGCCGCGGCGCCCCGCGCGGGCAGGCCCGGCTGGTGCTGCCGGCCCCCGGGGACGTGCGCGGCCTGCCCGGCCCGGGCCCGTTCTCCGACGCCGCGATCACCGCGGGCGAGGGCGTGCTGTTCGCCGACGCCGGGTTCGGCGTCGTGCCGTCACCGATCGCCGACGGGGTGGTCCGCTGGACCGCGCACGCCGTCGCCGACCCCGGCCCGGTTCCCGAGTACGTGGCGCTGAACGAGGCCGAACGGGAGCTGCGCGGCCAGGTGCGGGCCGCCGCCGCGGCGCTGACCGACCTGGGCGTGGCCCGGCACCGGCCCGGCGTGCGCGAGGAGATCGCGGCCTGGCTGCGCCGCCGTCCGCAGGCGCTGTGGCCCGGCGGGATGCCCCCGCAGGCGCTGCGGGTGCTGCAGCAGGCCGACGAGGTGGACGCGATCCTGTCCGCCGCCTCCGGCGACGAGCCCGGCGGCGCGCTGTCGGCGTCGGCGGCC
>NZ_JAMXSG010000255.1:0-8628 GCF_024124365.1 Pseudonocardia sp. McavD-2-B | reverse complement strand
GCCGCCGGGCAGGCCGCGCCCGGACCGGACGTGGCCGACGAGGCCCCCGCGGGGCACGACGACACCCGCCCCGCGCCCAGCCGCACCGAGCGACGGCGACGCCGCCGGGGCGGCCGCGGCGAGCGGCTGATGGTTCCCGAGGCCGACTTCCGCAGCTACCACGACCGGCCGATCATCAAGCCGCCGGTGTGGAAGGTGCCCGACGTCCCCGCCTACCTCTACCTGGGCGGCGCGGCCGGGGTCGCAGCGTCCACGGCGGCGCTGGCCGACCTCACCTGCCGGCCCGGACTGCGTCGCTCCGGTCGGCTCGTCGCCGCGGGCGGGGCGGTCGCCTCGGTCGCGTTCCTCATCCACGACCTCGGCCGCCCCGAGCGGTTCCTGCACATGATGCGGGTGTTCAAGCCGACCTCGCCGTTGTCGGTGGGATCCTGGATCCTCGCCCCGTTCGGCACCGTCACCGGGGCCGCGGCGGCCTCGGAGGTCACCGGGCTGCTGCCCGGCGCCGGGCGCGCCGCCGGACTGGTCGGCGGGCTCCTCGGCCCGGCGATGACCACCTACACCGCCGTGCTGCTCGCCGACACCGCTGTCCCCGGCTGGCACGAGGCCTACCGGGAGCTGCCGTTCGTGTTCGCCGGGTCGGCGCTCGCCGCAGGCGGCGGGTCGGCGCTGCTCACCGGGAACGGTGACGGCCCGCCGCGGCGCATCGCCGTCGCCGGAGCGGCGCTGGAGCTGGCCGCCACCCACCGCACCGAGACCGCGATCGGGATGAGCGGGCACGCCTACCGCAGCGGCCGCGCCGGACGGGTGCTGCGCGCCGCCCGCGCCGCGACCCTCGGCGGTCTGGTGGCAGCACTGGCCGGACCGCTGCACGACCGGCTGCGCCCGGGCTCACGACGGCGCCGCCGCGGGTTCGACGCCGCGGCCGGACTCCTGCTCAACGCCGGGTCCGCCGCGACCCGGTGGGGCGTGTTCGACGCCGGCATGGCGACCGCGTGGGACCCGGCCTACACCGTCGTCCCACAGCGGGATCGGTTGCGCCGTCGCGAAGCCGCCCGCACCGCGGAGGAGGAGCGCGGCGATCCCGGCACCGTGCCGCCGGGCGAGGCCGTCACCGCGGGGGACCTCCCCGGTCCGGACCCGGCGGGTGCCGGATCCGACGGCGGACCGACCTGCTGAACCCCCGGCGAACAGGGTCGGTACCACCGGGGACGGTCCGGGCGTCCTGACCGATCGCACCCGCCGCCGGACGTGCCGGAGGGCGCGCCTGGTCCCGGCCGGATCCGGTGCGCCTGGGCCGGCGGCACGGCTCAGCGGCGGGTGCGATGCCCGGACAGGGCGGGGTCCCACAGCGCCCCCGAGGTGTGCTCGGTGCCGCCGTGCAGCGACCAGCGGCCCAGGACGAGCCCGAGCGCACGCTCGACCGGACCCGGTGCGATCCGGTGCGCGAGGACCAGCAGCCGTACCGCGATCCCGCCGGTGACCGTCTCGGGCCGCGGGCGCCGCAGCCGGGCGGCGATCACCCGGGCGACGCGCTCCGGGGCGTCCACCGGCGGGGGAGGGGCCACCTTCCGCCCGGTGTGGTTGGCCGCGGTCGACCAGATCGGGGTGTCGACGGCCCCGGGCAGCACCGTGCACACCGAGACCCCGCGGATGCCCGCACGACGCAGCTCGGCGCGCAGCCCGGCCGACAGCGTCCGTACCGCGGACTTGGACATGCAATAGGGCGTCACCCACGGCGCCGGGATGATCCCGAGCACCGAGGAGACGTTGACGAGGACGCCGTGCCGGCGCGCGATCATCGACGGCAGTGCCGCGCGAGCGCCGTTGAGGCAACCGCCGATGTTGATGTCCAGCAGCCGTCGCACGTCGGCGGGCGGGGTGGACAGCACGGTGCCGAATCCGGCGACGCCTGCGCAGTTCACCCAGCCGTCGATCGGGCCGAGCTGCTCGGTCACGTGCGCGGCAGCCGCACTGACGGCCTCGTCGTCGGCGACATCGCAGGGAACCACCAGGGCCCGGTCCGGGAGCAGCTCCGCCGCCACGTCCTCCAGGGGCGCGGGGTCGCGCGCGATCAGCCCGAGCCGGGCGCCATGGCGCGCCAGCTCCCGCACCGTCGCACGTCCGATCCCGCCGGACGCGCCCGTCACCACCACCACAGCACCGTCGAGCCGCATGCCCGGCCGGCTACCCGGGCCGCACCGGTCCATGCCGCCGGGTGTGGGTCGCAGGGGCCGGGGTAGGCGCGATGGCGCGACGGACGATGCGGGAGCGGACATGGTCGAGGTACGGGTGAAGGCGGTCGGGGTCGACGCGGTCACGGCCGACCGGGTGCTCCTGTTGGAGGAGACAGCCGGGCGCGGGCGAATAGTCGCAGTGTCGGTCGGTGGGGCGGAGGCGCTGGCCGCGGTCGCCGAGCTGGAGGGGGTCCGCCGTACCCGTCCCGGTACCCACCGGCTGATCGGTGCGGTGCTCGAGGCAGCTGGGCGCCGGCTGCTGTGCGTCCGGGTGCACGCCCTGCGCGACCACGTCTTCCACGCTGAACTGCAGCTCGACGACGGCACCCGCATCGACGCCCGCACCAGCGACGCGGTGGTCCTCGCGTTGCAGGACAGTGCGGCGATCGAGGTCGGGGACACGGTGCTCGCCGCGGCCGGTATCGACCCCGGCATGGTCAGCGTGCAGGATGCGGGGCCGGAGACCGACGATGTCGACGCGTTCCGCAGGTTCCTCGACACCGCGGTGCCCGACGACTTCGACGGCCCCTGAGGGCGGCCCCGGCGGCTGTCGTGTTCAACCACCGGGGCCTGACACGATCCGGCTCCCGGGTACCGATCCGAGCCGCCTTCCAGGGTCGCTGGTGCACAACCGGCAATGCACAGAGTGGTGGAGGGGTTCACGTCGGGTGTTGGCTCGCGGGCGCCGGGTAGGCGGGCAGGCGTGGACACCTCGCTGACGTTCGTCGGGACCGCCACCGTGATCCTGAGGCTGGGCCGGTTCCGGCTGCTGACCGACCCCAACTTCCTGCATCGGGGGCAGCGTGCCCGGTTGGGTTGGGGTCTGTCGTCGAGGCGGCGAACCGACCCGGCGCTGGACATCGATCAGCTGCCCCGCCTCGACGCGGTGGTGCTGTCGCACCTGCATGGGGACCACTTCGACGACGTCGCCCGTGACGGACTGGACCGTTCGGTGCCCGTCCTCACCACCCCGCACGCGCGCCGCCGGCTGCGCAGGTGGGGGTTCGCTGCGGCCACCGGACTCGAGACCTGGGACAGCTGGGAGCTCGGTGACGACGAGGAGCGGGTCCGTATCACCTCGGTACCGGCGCGGCACGGCCCGGTGGGTGTACACCGGCTCCTGCCGCCGGTGCAGGGCACGGTGATCGACCACGAGCGCCGGGGCCGGCGGGTGCTGCGGCTCTACATCACCGGGGACACCGTCCTGGTCCCCGAGCTGCGTGAGATCCGCGACCGGTTCGGTGACATCGACGTGATGGTCGCCCACCTCGGCGGTACCCGGGTCGGCGGTGTACTGGTCACCCTGGACGCCTCGCAGGGCAGCGACCTGGTGGAGATGGTCGGGCCCGGTCGCGTGGTCCCCGTGCACTTCGACGACTACGACGTGTTCCGGTCCCCACTCACACACTTCCTGGAGGAGATGCGGGCCCGCGGGATGGGCGACCGGGTGCGGGTGGTCGGGCGCGGGGACACCGTGGAGCTGCCGCCGTCGACGGGACGGTGGGTCGCGGCGAGCCCGGGCCCTGGTACCGGGTCGGCGAACGCGCCCGGAACACCGTTCGACGCGCTGCCGCCCCGCTGATCCACCGACGTCGTCGACCGGGGAGGTGTGGGCGGCCCGGGCAGCGGTGATGCGAACCCATGGCTTCGACGACCGAACACGGCCGCGAGCGGGTGGTCGTGGTTCCCGATCTCACCGGTCTCGACGTGGCGGGCGCGCACGACGTGGCGCTCGACGGCGGCGTGCTCGCCGTCGAGCACCGCCGTCCCGGCGAGGACCCACCGCAGCGGTGCGTCCTCGAACAGGAGCCACGGGCCGGGGCCGTCGTGACGTTCGGCAGCACCGTGCGGATGTGGACCGGCCCTCCGCCCGGTGACGACGGCGGGGGCGGTGGAGGTGGGCTGCGCCCGGTCGGGCCCGGCCCGGTGGTGACCGGTGGGCGGCGTTGACGGCGCCGCCCACCCCGACCCACACGTCGCGGACCCCGTCCCCGCCCGGTGCCGGACGCTCAGCCGCCGCACCGGCCCGAGGGCTCGCCCCGCGCGGCGTTCTCCACCACCGACAGCGCGACCTGCCGCAGTTTGGTGTTCGTGGTCTGCGACAGCTCCCGCAGCAGCGCGAACGCCTCCTCCGGCCCGCAGCCGCGGGTCGCCATGAGCACACCTTTCGCCTGCTCGATGGCGACGTGCCGCCCGAAGCGCCGCCGCAGTGCCTCGCCCTCGGTGGCGAGCTCGCGGACGAGCGCGACCGCCGGGACCGGGTCGGCCGGGAGCGCCGGCAGGTGCGAGCAAGGCGGGGCCGCCGGACCGTACCCGGAGAACCCGGGGCCGTTTCCCCCGGTCCGACCGCCGGGCGCGTCCGCAGCGTGGTCGTCCTGCCCACACCGTGGTGCCCGGTACACGAGCGTCCCGAGTCCGTCGCCCGGCACCGCGTCGTCGACTTCGGCCCGCACCGGCCACAGCGGGGTGACATCCTCGATGTGCACGAGGATCCCGGCCAGCCGGCCTCGGGGGTCACGGACGGGGGAGTGCGCTCCGACCCAGTACTTCTCGACGAAGCCGTCGGCCCCGCGCGGTGCGGGTACGTCGTAGCGCTGCAGGCCGACGTCGTCGCGGGCGCCGCGGCGCAGCACCCGCAGCAGCGACGCCGTCACTGCCGCCACCGCGCCGACGTCCGGCGCCGCAGGGTTGTCCGGGAAGACGTCGAACAGGGGCCGGTCCAGGGCCTCGCCGGGCTCGCGCAGTGTCGCCTCGAGCCAGGCCGGGTTCACCGCGCGTATGCGCAGTGACCGGTCGAGCACGGCGTACGGCGAGCGGGTCGTCTGGAACAGCGGGTTGTCGTTGATGGCGCGCAGCAGACGCGCCTCCGGTCCACCGGGGGGCATCTCGTCCTCCGATACCGCCGGCCGCGGTCGGCGTGCGGGGGACGGCTCGGGGGAGCGTCGGGCGTGGCCGGGGGCGCGGTCCGGCAGCGCATTCTCGTGCACTGACGGGGGATCCCCGGCCCGGGACGCACGCGGGCGTGCACGGGTGGGGACGCTGGGCCGGCTGTTCGACCCCGGGTCGGCGCCGGCCGGGACCGGAGGCCCCTGGCGCACTGCGACAGAACGTTATGACACCACCGCCGGGCGGCACCACGCCGGGTCACCCCGTCCGGTCGGCGCCGGCCGGCCCCCTCTGGCCGGCCGGCGCCCCGAGCACCGGTCAAGAGACCGCGGCGCCCGTGTCCTCCTTCGACGACAGCTTCGCGAGCAGGTCGTGGCAGGTGGAGGCGCGTGTCGCGTCCTCCTCCATGACCCGCTCGAAGAACTCCGCGATGTCGTCGTAGCCCGCGTTGCGCGCGTCGCGGACGTACTGGCCGTAGTCGTGGCCGCCCTTGAGCGCGTGGTACTGGACCGACACCAGGTCGAACACGACGTCGCTGAATCCGGTCTCGCCTGTGGCCATGACGGCCACCTCCTCCTCGGTCGTTCCCGTTGGCGTGCCCTTCCTACCCACGACCCCGGCGGTCATGCCGGACATGGCGCCACGCCGGCGACGACCCGTCGCAGGCCGCGCGGTGGACCGCGCAGGCGGTGGCCGAGGCCGGCACGATCGGTGTCAGCGGGGTCTACCCGCCGACCCTGCAGTCCTATCCGATCGGCACCCTGCTGAACCGCAACCTCACGGTGCGCGCGGGAAACTGCCCGCACCGGGCACTCATCCCGGAGCTGATCGACGTGGTCGCCGCGGGCGTGCTCGACCCCGGTCGCGGGGTGACCGTGCGGGAGGGCCTGGGCGACGTCGTCACCGCGTACCAGGAGTTCGACGACCATCGCGCGGGCTGGGTCGAGGTCGCGCTGGACCCCGGCACCTGACCGACGCCGGTCCCCGGGGTCAGTCCCGGGGGCCGGCCGTGGTCGGCACGTCCGCGACCTCCGATGCCCTCGCGTTGCGCCGCACCAGGTCCGAGCCACGCTCGTAGTCCTCGTCGGCCTGGTGGGTGGCGACCCCGCACACCAACCCCTGGCGCTGGTACCAGGCGGTGAACCCGCCGCCGGGGTGGGTGGTCAAAGCGACCTCGTCGAACCCGTCGCCCCAGGCGGAGTACTTGAGCACGCGGTCGCCGATCTCGGACCAGAAGCCGGGCGCGGCGTCCCAGCGCGCGTCCGACCCGGCGGCGACGGTCCCGGCGACGGCGCCCATCTCCTCGGCATCGCCCCAGTGCTCCACCCCGACGTGCCGGCCCGCGGCCGCGTTGAACGCACGCGCGACGTCCCCGGCGGCGAGCACACCCGGCACCGCGGTCCGCATGTGCTCGTCGACGACGACTCGGCCGTCCTCGATCAGGACCCCGGCCGCTTCGGCCGGCCCGAGCCGGGGGCGGGCGCCCGCCGCGACCAGTACCAGGTCCGCCGCGACGGGCTCGCCGCCCCGGACGTGCACCACGGGCGCGCCACCGGTCGACTCGATCCCGGTGACCTCGGCGTCGCCGCGCAGACGGACCCCCGCCCCTCTCAACCAGTCCGCGATGCGGTCGCCGACGGCGTCACCGAGCCGCGAGGCCTGCGGGACCCGCTCCGTGCTGCACACCGTCACGTCCAGGCCGCGTGCGGCCAGCGACGCCGCGGCCTCACAGCCGATGAACCCCGATCCGACGACGACCACCGACCCCGCGTCGTGCAGCCCCGCCAGCAGCGCCCGCGCATCGGCCAGCGAGCGCAGGTGGTAGGCGTCGCCGTCGCCGGGGACGGGCAGGCGCACCGGCTCCGATCCGGTGGCCAGCACGCATGCCCGCCAGCGCACCTCGCCGCCGTCGCCGAGCCGCGCAGTACGGGTACCGGGCTCGAGCGAGGCGACCGTGGTCCGGGTGCGCACCTCGACGTCGCCGAGCCGGGTCAGGTCGTCGAGCAGCAGGTCGTCCTCGCCGAGGTTTCCCCCGCGCAGGAGTTCTTTCGTCAGTGGAGGCCGGAGGTAGGGAGGGCTGTCGTCGGCGGACACCAGCAGCACCGGGCCGGGGCCACCGTGCCCGCGGTACGCGGTCACCGCGGCATGGGCTGCGGGGCCGCCGCCGACCACGAGCAGTCCGGTCGTCGTCACGCTCATGTCGCCCGCCTACCCTGACCGAACGCGTCGACACCCGGGCGCCGTGCCATGGAGCAGGCCCGCCGAGCCTGGGGCGGTGGTCGAGCCGCGGTGGCCCGGGGATCGAGGCCGCGCCCGCGATCGACGGCGCTGTGTCCGCCTCGCGCGGCAGGCCGTGGTGGTGCGGGCCTCACCCGAGGACGGCGGCGGGGCCGCGGCGGTCGTCACGCGGGTCGATCGTCTCCTGGACGGCGCGGGCGAGCTCGTGCAGCTCCGTGACCGTCAGGCGCCGGCGCAGGGCCGGGAGCCGCCGCGTCTCGACGCCCTCGATGTGGAAGCGGGTGGACACGGCGAGCCGGTGCAGCACCTGCTCCGCGTCGGGCGACCCCGGACCGACGGCGAGCAGCTCGGTGACCAGGGCTTCGAGCTGCTCGTGCTCCTCGGCGTCGGCCTGCGCGCAGCGGTCACCGTCCTCGAGGCAGCGGCGCAGCGCCGGGTGCAGCAGGGTCTCCTCGGCGACGCAGTGCCGGCGGACCGCGTTCGCGGCGCGGACGGCCAGGTCGGAGCGCTGCGGGCCGGGGTCGGCCGCGGCGGCGTGGTCGAGCAGGGCCAGCAGCGTGCGGTGGTCGGCGACGAGGACGTCGATCAGGTCGTCGGGTGCAGGGTCGGTCGTCACCGCAGATGTATCACCGGTGGTCGTGGGTCCAAACCCGGGTGCGGGGGTGTGACGGGGCCGAGCGTGGGTACGGGTCGGATCGTCCGGTCGGCGACGGAGAGGCGGGTCCGATGATCGAGGTACGGCGGCGGGTGCACGCCCGCACCGAGGACGTCTATGCGGTCCTGACCGACGGCTGGAGCTACGGCCTGTGGGTGGTCGGGGCGGTGCACATCCGGCGGGTCTCGTCGGACTGGCCGCGGGCGGGCGCGACCATCGAGCGCAGCGTCGGGGCGTGGCCGCTGATGATCGAGGACCGCACCGTGGTCGAGGAGAACGAGCCCGGAAGGATGCTGCAGCTGCGCGCTCGTGCCGGGCCCGGAGGCACCGCCCGGGTGCGCCTGGAGCTGACCCCCGATGGAGCCGGTACGACGATCCGGATGACCGAGGACGCCGTCGCCGGACCCGGGCGGCTCATCCCCGTGCCGGTCCGGGCGCCGCTGTTGAAGCTGCGCAACGCGGAGAGCCTGGCCCGGCTCGCCGCCCTCGCCCGGGGGCGCCCGGACCGGCCCGAGCGGGCCTGACCGGGAGCCCCGTGACCGGGGCCGCGCGGGGGCTCAGCCGTGGATCCGTCGATGCGCGAAGCGGACCGCGCCCCGGTAGAGCGGCCCCGCG
>NZ_JAMXSG010000254.1:0-8768 GCF_024124365.1 Pseudonocardia sp. McavD-2-B | reverse complement strand
CCCGCCGGAGCCGGCGTGGACACGAACGGCACCCCGGCCGACGCCGTCGGGGCCGACGCGCCCACCGGGACCGACGGCGACTCCCCGGAGGAGCCGCGCGACCCGACCCTCGCCGCACTCGCCGCGCGCCTGCCCGACGAGGTGCTCGTCATCGACGAACACCCCCGGTACCACGTGCAGACCTGCCGGGCCCTCACCGGTCGCCCGGTGATCCCGCTGCCGGTCAGCGAGGCCGTCGAGCTCGGGTTCACGCCGTGCGGCTGGTGCGCACCGAACCGGACCCTCGGCGACCGCCACCCCGCCCAGGCCCGCTGACCAGCAGCGCGGCGCGCCCCACGGAATAACGGGGCGCGACCGCGCGCTACCCTGGTTCCACAGGCACCGATCCGGCCATCACCGGGGAGCCTCCGGAAGAAACGGCCCCGGGCCGGAGTAGAACCGGACGGGTGCGGCCCGTCATCGCCGTCGAAAGAGAGGCCCGTGCACCCGTGCACGGGCAAGCGGGGTGGTACCGCGGCCCGGCTCTCCAGAGCCGTCGTCGTCCCCGTGCGAAGCGAGAGCACGCACGAGGAGCGACACACGTGAGCGGCTATCCCGACGTCCCGGCGCACCCGTCGTTCCCGACGCTCGAGCAGGACGTGCTCGCGTCGTGGGACACCGACGACACCTTCCGCGCCTCCGTCGACCGGCGCGCCGCCGGCGAGAACGGGGCCGACGAGTACGTCTTCTACGACGGTCCGCCCTTCGCCAACGGTCTCCCGCACTACGGCCACCTGCTGACCGGTTACGTCAAGGACGTCGTCCCGCGGTACCGCACCATGCGCGGTCACCGGGTCGAGCGCCGCTTCGGCTGGGACACCCACGGCCTGCCCGCCGAGGTCGAGACCGAGAACCAGCTCGGCATCAAGCACAAGTCCGAGATCGACGAGATGGGCGTCGCCGCGTTCAACGAGGCGTGCCGTACGTCCGTGCTGCGCTACACCGGCGAGTGGCGCGATTACGTGACCCGCCAGGCCCGCTGGGTCGACTTCGACAACGACTACAAGACCCTGGACCTGGACTACATGGAGTCCGTCCTCTGGGCGTTCAAGTCGCTGTGGGACAAGGGTCTCGTCTACTCCGGCTTCCGGGTGCTCTGGTACTGCTGGCGCTGCGAGACACCGCTCAGCGCCACCGAGACCAAGATGGACGACGTCTACACCGACCGGCAGGACCCGGCCGTCACCGTCGGGCTGCGCCTGTCGACGCCGGACCGCCCGGAGACCGACGGCGCCCTCGCCCTGGTCTGGACGACCACTCCGTGGACCCTGCCGTCGAACCTCGCCGTGGCCGTGCACCCCGACGTCGACTACGTGGTCGTGGAGGCGAACTCCGAGCGCTGGCTGCTCGCGGAGGCCCGGGTCGCCGCGTACGCCCGCGAGCTGGGGGAGGAGCCGCCGGTCCTGGCGCGGGTGACGGGGTCGGACCTGCTCGGCGCGAGCTACACCCCGCCGTTCGACTTCTTCACCGGCCGCGAGAACGCCCACCGCGTGCTCGCCGCGGACTACGTCACCACCGAGGACGGCACCGGGCTGGTCCACATCGCCCCCGCCTTCGGTGAGGAGGACAAGGAGGTCACCGACGCGGCCGGCATCGAGGTCGTCAACCCGGTCGACTCCCGCGGCGAGTTCACCACCGAGGTCCCGCCGTACGCCGGCATGCAGGTGTTCGACGCGAACCCGCAGGTCATCCGCGACCTCAAGGACGGCAACGCGCACGCGCAGGGCGTCCTGCTGCGCCACGAGACCTACGACCACCCGTACCCGCACTGCTGGCGCTGCGGCAACGCGTTGATCCAGCGCGCCGTCGACTCCTGGTTCGTGCGCGTCACCCAGTTCCGGGACCGGATGGTCGAGCTCAATCAGGAGATCGACTGGACGCCCGCGCACGTGCGCGACGGCCAGTTCGGCAAGTGGCTGGAGGGCGCCCGCGACTGGGGCATCTCCCGCAACCGCTACTGGGGCAGCCCGATCCCGGTGTGGCAGTCCGACGACCCGCGCCACCCGCGCACCGACGTCTACGGCTCGCTCGACGAGATCGAGCGCGACTTCGGCGTGCGCCCGACCGACCTGCACCGGCCCTACGTCGACCAGCTGACCCGGCCCAACCCGGACGACCCGACCGGGCGCTCGACCATGCGCCGGGTGCCGGAGGTGCTCGACTGCTGGTTCGAGTCCGGCTCGATGCCGTTCGCGCAGGTCCACTACCCGTTCGAGAACCGCGACTGGTTCGAGCACCACTACCCGGGCGACTTCATCGTCGAGTACAACGGCCAGACCCGCGGCTGGTTCTACACGCTGCACGTGCTGGCCACCGCCCTGTTCGACCGGCCCGCGTTCCGCAACTGCGTCGCGCACGGCATCGTCCTGGGCGACGACGGCGCGAAGATGTCCAAGTCGCGCAAGAACTATCCCGACGTCAACGAGGTATTCGACCGCGACGGCAGCGACGCCATGCGGTGGTTCCTCATGGCGAGCCCGATCCTGCGCGGCGGCAACCTCGTCGTCACCGAGCAGGGCATCCGCGAGGGCGTCCGCCAGGCGATCCTGCCGCTGTGGAACACCTGGTACTTCCTGTCGCTCTACGCCGGCGGGGAGCGCGGCACGTTCCGCACCGACAGCCCGCACGTCCTCGACCGGTACGTGCTGGCCAAGACCGCCGACCTCGTCGACGGCGTCACCGCGGCGATGGACGCCTACGACATCGCCGGGGCCTGCGACCGCATCCGCGACCACGCCGAGACCCTCACCAACTGGTACGTCCGGCGGTCCCGGGAGCGGTTCTGGTCCGGGGACGCGGCCGTGCGGCAGGACGCCGTCGACACCCTGCACACCGTGCTGGAGGTGACCTGCCGGGTCGCGGCGCCGCTGCTGCCGCTGACCACCGAGGCCATCTGGCGCGGTCTCACGGGGGAGCGGTCGGTGCACCTCACCGACTGGCCCGCCGGGTCCGACCCGTCGGTCTCGCAGCGCGAGGCCGGAGCCGGGCTGCCGCACGACGCCGACCTCGTCGCCGGGATGGACCGGATCCGGCAGGTCGCGAGCGCGGCGCTGTCGCTGCGCAAGTCCGCGAAGGTGCGGGTGCGCCAGCCGCTGCCCGCGCTGACCGTCGCCGCGAGCGACGCCACGGCGCTGGAGGACTTCACCGGGCTGCTCGCCGACGAGGTCAACGTCCGCTCGGTCGAGCTGACCGACGACGTCGCCACGCACGGCCGGTTCGAGATCGCCGTCAACGCCCGGGTCGCCGGACCGCGCCTGGGCAAGGACGTCCAGACCTGCATCCGCGCGGTCAAGGCGGGGGAATGGTCCCAGGAGGGCGACACCGTCGTGGCCGCGGGGATCGCGCTGCAGCCGGGCGAGTTCACCGAGAAGCTCGTCGCCGCCGACCCGGAGCGGACCCAGGCCCTTCCCGGGAACGCGGGGCTCGTCGTCCTCGACACCACGGTGACGCCGGAGCTGGCCGCGGAGGGCACCGCCCGCGACGTCGTGCGCGTCGTGCAGCAGGCCCGCCGTGACGCGGGTCTGGACGTGTCCGACCGGATCGCGCTGACCCTCGACGGGCCGGACGCGGTGCTCGACGCCGTCCGGACCCACGAGGCGTTCGTCGCCGGGGAGGTGCTGGCGACCTCGGTCGCCTACGGCGCCGCCGGGGACGGCGGGTCGAGCGGGCAGGTCGTCGGCCCCGACGGCGCGTCGGTCACGCTGTCGGCCGCGGTCGCCCGGGCCTGACCGGTACCGGCGCCGACCACCGCTCAGGGGCGGGGTGCCACCGTGAGACGGACGCGGTGGTCGGCGCCGGAGACCCGGGTGACCTCGACGGTCGCCGGGACCCCGTCGATCCGGCACGCGACCGTCGCGCCCTCGGCCACCGGCGGGCAGCGCGGGGACAGGAGCACCGCGTCCTGGCCCGCAGCGCGCAGCGGGTCGCGCACGGCGGACATCAGGACCCCGGCCGACGTGTGGGTCCCGGTCGGGCCGGGGCCGGGGACGACCACGTCCAGCTCCGCGACGCCGTCGGCGGACACCGGGACGTCCCAGCGGGTCCGCACGACCTCCTGCGGGGTGCGCCCGCGGTAGCCCTCCACCCACGTCCCGTCGACGCGCACGGTGCGCCAACCGTGGCGGTCCTCGTCGTCGTGCATCCGGCAGCCGAGGACCGGGTCGTCGCCGTCCAGGACCGGGCAGTCGGCGGTGCCGCCGGAGTGCTCCCGGCCCGTCGCCGCCTCGACCAGCAGCGCCGCGCCCTCGGCCGGCGACGGCAGCGGTTCGCGCTGCGACCACAGCACCAGCGCGGTCGGGAGACCACGACGACGACGGTGAGCGGCAGCCACCACCGGGGCGGGCGGGGTCGATCGGGCACGGGGACGGCCTGCCTGGCCGACCGGGACCGGCCGGAACTCCGCAGAACCACCGGGCCCTATCCTCACCCCATGGGTGACGCGGCGGAACGGTGGCGGGAACGCCAGCTCGGCCGCGGGATCCCCGACCACGTCCTCCGGTACGCCCCCGCCGACCCGTGGACCCACGACCCCGCCGACTTCACCCCGCCCGCGGAGCCGGCCGACACGCCGTCGCACCGGGCGGCGCGGGCGATCGCCGAGCGTGCCGCCGCGTGGACCTGCGCCGGGGCGTCGGTGCTCGACGTCGGCTGCGGGGGCGGGGACGCCGTGTTCGGAGCGGCGTGGCCCGAGCCGTCGCCGGTGGCGCGGGTGGTCGGCGTCGACCGGCAGGCCGACATGCTGGCGGTGTTCGCCGCGGCGGCCCGCGCCCGGGACCTGCCCCACGGCACCGTGCACGGCAGCTGGCCCGACGCGGCCGGGGACGCCGGACGGCACGACGTCGTCGTCTGCCACCACGTGCTGCACAACGTCGTCGACCTGCCCCCGTTCCTCGCCGCGCTGACCGGCGCCGTCCGCACCCGCGGCGGGATCGGCGGCGTCGTGGTCGAGATGCTGACCGAGCACCCGCTGGCCTGGCTGGACCCGCTGTGGGAGCGCTTCCACGACGTGGTCCGGCCGCCGTCGGCGACCCACGACGACGCCGTCGCGGTGCTGCGCGAACAGCAGGGCGTCGCCCCGGAGGTCCTGACCTGGACCCGTGCGGCCCGCCTGCCGCACGACGCCGCCTGGGTCACCCGCCGGCTCTGCCTGCCCGCCGACCGCGTCGAGGAGGTCGCCGCCGCGCTGGTGGACCTCCCGCCGCGGCGCACCGACGCCGTCACCCTGACCTGGTCGCCCTGAGCAGGGGGCCCCGGTGAGTCTGGAACTGATGCTCGGCATCTCCGCGGGGGTGCTGCTGCTCGGCGTGCTCGCGGTGCGCGTCTCGGTGCGGCTCGGCCTGCCGTCGCTGCTGCTCTACCTGGGCATCGGCGTGCTGCTCGGCGAGTCCGTGCTGGGCATCCGGTTCGACGACACCGGCCTCACCGAGTCCCTCGGCCTCACCGCGCTCGTACTGATCCTCACCGAGGGCGGGCTCACCACCCGCTGGTCGGCGGTGCGGCCCGCGCTCGGGCTCGGGCTGCTGCTGTCGACGCTGTCGGTGCTGGTGTCGATCGCCGTCGCGGGCGGGCTGCTGCACCTGCTGCTCGACCTGGAGTGGCGCACCGCGCTGCTGTGGGGCGCGGTGCTGTCCTCCACCGACGCCGCAGCGGTGTTCTCCGTGCTGCGCGGGGTCGCCGTCCCGCAACGGCTCGCCGGGACCCTGGAGCTCGAGTCCGGGATGAACGACGCGCCGGTGGTGATCGCCGTCGTCGTCCTGGCCGGGACCGAGGCCATCAGCTGGACGACGCCGCTGCTGGTCGTCTACGAGCTCGTCGCGGGCGCCGTCGTCGGCGTCCTGCTCGGGCTGGGCGCGGCCTGGGCGCTGCGCCGCGCCGCGCTGCCGTCGACCGGCCTGTACCCGCTCGCGGCGATCGCGTCCTGCCTGCTGGCTTTCGCCGCCGGGCAGGGTGTGCACGCCTCGGGGTTGCTCGCCACCTACTGCGCCGCGCTGGTGCTGGGCAACTCCCGGCTACCGCACCGCAGCGGCGTCGTCTCCTTCGCCGAGGGCACCGGGTGGATCGCCCAGATCGGGCTGTTCGTGCTGCTCGGCCTGTACGCGGTGCCCGAGCGGCTGCCCGCCGCCGTGGTGCCCGCGCTGATCTGCGCGGCGGTCGTCCTGCTCGCCGCGCGGCCGCTGTCGGTGGCCGCCGCCGCACTGCCGTTCCGGGTGCCCTGGCGCGAACAGGCGTTCCTGTCCTGGGCGGGGCTGCGCGGAGCCGTGCCGATCGTGCTCGCCCTCGTCGCGGTCACCGAGGGCGGCGGCCAGAACCAACGGCTGGTCGACGTCGTGTTCGTGCTGGTCGTGCTGCTCACCCTGGTCCAGGGCACCAGCCTGCCCTGGGTGGCGCGGCTGCTCGGGGTGGTCTCGCGCACCGACACCCGCGGCGTCGAGGTCGACGCCGCCCCGCTCGACGAGGTCGACGCCGAACTCCTGCAGGTGAAGGTGCCCCCCGGGTCCCGGCTGCACGGCGTCTACCTGCGCGAGCTGCGGCTGCCCCGCGGGGCCACGGTCAGCCTGGTCGTACGCGACGCCGAGGCGTTCTCCCCGGGCGGGGACACCCGGCTGCGCGAGGGGGACCAGTTCCTCGTCGTCAGCACCCGGGAGAACCGGGAGGACACCGAGCGGCGGATCCGCGACGTCGACCGCGGCGGCAAACTGGTCCGCTGGCACGAGGGCCGGGGCCGGCCGAGCGGGCGGGCCGGCTGACCGGCCGGTCGGCGGTGTCGGGGCGACCCGCATAATCACGGGTGTGAGTGCCGACCCCCCACCCCCCACCGCGCCGATCGACCCCGCCGTACGACGGCGCGGTGTGGCGCTGCTGGCGGGCATCGCCGCGGTGTGGCTGGCGCTCGACCTCGTCACCAAGATCGCCGCCGTCGCCACGCTGGAGGGGCAGCGGCCGGTCACCGTGATCGACGGGTTCTTCTACCTCACGCTGCTGCGCAACCCGGGCGCCGCCTGGTCCATGGCCACCGGCTACACCTGGGTGCTGACGATCGTCGCCGTGGTCGTCGTCGGCGTGATCATCCGGATCGCGCGGCGGCTCGCCTCGACCGGCTGGGCGATCGGCCTCGGCCTGGTCCTCGGCGGTGCGCTGGGCAACCTGGTCGACCGGTTCTTCCGCGCGCCCGGGCCGATGCGCGGGCACGTCGTGGACATGCTGGCCTTCTTCTCCCCGGACGGGAGCGTCTTCCCCGTGTTCAACATCGCCGACACCGGCATCGTGTGCGGCGGCATCCTGCTGGTGCTGATGGCCGTGCGCGGCATCGAGATCGACGGGAGCCGCGAACGTGGGTGAGGTACGCAGCATGCCGGTGCCCGACGGGCTGGACGGCATGCGGATCGACGCCGGGCTGTCCCGGCTGCTGGGCCTGTCCCGGACCGTCGTCGCGACCCTGGCCGAGTCCGGCCGGATCTCGGTCGACGGCCGCGAGGCCGGCAAGTCCGACCGGCTGCCCGGCGGGTCCTGGCTGGAGGTCGAGCTGCCCGACGCCCCGGCGCCCGCGGTCATCGAGGGTCCGGCGGAGGTCGTCGCGGGCCTGACGGTGCTGCACTCCGACGACGACATCGTCGTCGTCGACAAGCCGGTCGGGGTGGCCGCGCACGCCTCCCCGGGCTGGACCGGGCCGACCGTGACCGGCGGGCTCGCCGCGCTCGGGTTCCGGCTGTCCACCTCCGGCGCCGCCGAGCGGCAGGGCATCGTGCACCGGCTCGACGTCGGCACCACCGGGGTGATGGTCGTCGCCACCTCCGAGCACGCCTACACCGAGCTCAAGCGGGCCTTCAAGGAACGCACCGTCGACAAGCGCTACCACGCCGTCGTGCAGGGGCACCCGGACCCGTCCTCGGGCACGATCGACGCCCCGATCGACCGGCACCCGCGCCACGACTACCGGTTCGCGGTGATGCAGAGCGGCAAGCCCAGCGTCACCCACTACGACACCATCGAGGCGTTCCGCTCGGCGAGCCTGCTCGACGTGCACCTGGAGACCGGGCGCACCCACCAGATCCGGGTGCACTTCTCGGCACTGCGCCACCCCTGCGTCGGCGACATCACCTACGGGGCCGACCCGACGCTGGCCAAGCGGGTCGGGCTGTCCCGGCAGTGGCTGCACGCCCGCACGCTCGGGTTCGCCCACCCCGCCGACGGTCGGCACGTCGAGTTCACCAGCCCCTACCCGGCCGACCTCGACGCGGCGCTGGACGTCCTGCGGGACTGAGCGGCGTGAGGGGGCTGAGCACCCGCGCGCTCGCGTGGATCGCCGCGGTCATGGCGGTGGTGTTCCTCGGCGCCGTCTGGGCCGCCGGGTCCGGGCCGTCGGCCGGGGCCCCGGCGGCGACGGGGTCGGTGCGGCTGGGTCCCGACCCCGGCCAGGACGTCGCCGGCTACCTCGCCGGGCTGCCCGCGACGCTGCCCGCACCGGGGGTGTCCGTGCCCGCGCTCGTGCAGTTCACCCGCCCGCTGGCCCCGTCCGACGCCGCGGCCGCGGGCTCCGGGACGACGACCACGACCGCGGTGTTCCGGGTGCCGTTCGACCGGGTGCAGACCGCGCTGCGGTTCGAGCCGGTCACCGGCACCGGGGACCCGTCGGCCGCGCTCGGCGTCGCCCGGGAGCGGGCCGCCTACGCCGCCGAGGCCGACGCCGACCGCGCCACCCGCGACGGTGGGGGAGCGGCCACCCCGGAGGC
>NZ_JAMXSG010000253.1:0-8778 GCF_024124365.1 Pseudonocardia sp. McavD-2-B | reverse complement strand
TCCGGCGCGAGCGCACGGCGCAGGCCCGGCGGGCCGCCGAGGCCGAGCGTCGGCGCAGCGCCGACGCCGAGCGGCTGCGCATCGCCCAGGAGCTGCACGACGTACTGGGCCACCACGTCTCCCTGATCAACGTGCAGGCCGGGGTCGCGCTCTACCTGATGGACGACGACCCGGAGCAGGCCCGCAGCGCGCTCACCGAGTTCAAGCGGGCCAGCCGCGACCTGCTGCGCGAGATGCGCTCCACCCTCGGCGTGCTGCGTGGGGTCGACGAGCAGGCCCCGCGGGCGCCCACCCCCGGCCTGGACCGGCTCGACGCGCTGCTCGACGAGGTGCGCGCCGCGGGGCTGCCGGTGCGCCGCGGCACCGGGGGGACCCCGCGACCGTTGCCGACCGGGGTCGACCTGGCGGCGTACCGGATCGTGCAGGAGTCGCTGACCAACACGCGTCGGCACGCCGGGGCCGGCGGCGCGGTGGTCACCCTGCGCTTCGGCGACGACGCGCTGGACCTGACCGTCGACGACGACGGTGCCGGCCCGGCGCCCGGCGCGGTGGACGGCACGGGGCTGACCGGCATGCGCGAGCGTGCGCGCTCGGTCGGCGGGACCCTGGAGGCGGGGCCGGGCCCGGAGCGGGGCTTCCGGGTGCGCGCCCACCTGCCCGCGCCCCCGGCCGACCCGGCCCCTGCGACCTCGGACACCGCCGCCCCGGATACCGCCGTCCCGGGCTCTGCCCCGGCCGGGCGCTCCCACGCGGAATTCGCTCCGGCCGACCCGACCGGACGGGCCGGGGCCCCCGGGGCGACCGACCGCCCCGGGCGGGCCCACGTCCCCGACCGCCCAGCGAACCCGGGAGCCGACAGGTGATCCGCGTCCTGCTCGCCGACGACCAGGCGCTCGTCCGCTCCGGGTTCCGCGCCCTGCTCGGCTCCCAGCCCGACCTGGACGTGGTCGCCGAGGCCGCCGACGGCGCACAGGCCGTCACCGCGGCCCGCGAGCATCACCCGGACGTCGTCCTCATGGACATCCGCATGCCCGGCACCGACGGCATCACCGCGACCCGGGAGATCACCGACGACCCGGACCTCGCCGACACCCGGGTGGTCGTCCTGACCACCTTCACCGACGACTCCTACGTCTTCGACGCGATCCGCGGCGGCGCCAGCGGGTTCCTGGTCAAGGACTCCGAACCGGCCGACCTCATCCACGCCATCCGGGTCGTCCACAGCGGGGAGGCCCTGCTCGCCCCGGCGGTCACCCGCACCCTGATCGCCGAGTTCGCGGCGCGCTCCCGGGGCGGCCCCGACGGCGCGGTCCGGCTCGGCGAGCTCACCGACCGCGAGCGGGAGGTCCTCGCCGAGGTCGCGGCCGGGCTGTCCAACGACGAGATCGCCGCCCGCCTGCACATGAGCCCGACGACGGCGAAGACCCACGTCAGCCGCACGATGACCAAGCTCGGCGCCCGGGACCGCGCGCAGCTGGTCGTGCTGGCCTACGAGTCGGGCCTGGTCCGCCCCGGCTGGCGCGGCTGAGAGGATCGCGGGCGTGACCACCGTCTTCGTGTTCAACGGCCCGAACCTCAACCTGCTCGGGACCCGCAAGCCGGAGGTGTACGGGACGACCGTGCTCACCGACGTCGAGGCGCTGTGCCGGGAGTCGGCCGCCGCGCACCACCTCGAGCTGGACTTCCGCCAGACCAACCACGAGGGCGTCCTCGTCGACTGGATCCACGAGGCCGGCGCCGCGGTGAAGCGCGCCGACGCGGTCGGCCTGGTCCTCAACGCCGCCGCCTACACCCACACCTCGGTCGCGCTGCACGACGCGATCGAGGGCGCCGAGCTCCCCACGGTCGAGGTGCACATCTCCAACGTGCACGGCCGCGAGACCTTCCGGCACCACTCGTTCGTCTCGCCGGTGGCGGCCGGGATCGTCGTCGGATTCGGCGTCGACGGCTACGCGCTCGCCATCGACGGGCTGGTCCGCAAGGTGCGCCCGCTGCGCGCCGTCTGAACCGCCCGTCGCCGCTGCGCTGCCCGGCCGGTGCGCCGCCGGATCCTGCGCCGTCCGATCGGACGCCGACCGAGGCCGGCGCCGATCGGCCCGGTCCGTCGCCGCACCCCTCGGACGGCGGTGACGGACCGGGCGGGGATCACTCCCCGGCGACGGCCGCGGCGTCCATCCAGACGAACTCGAGGTGGTGGCCGTCCGGGTCGTCGATGCCGCGGCCGTACATGAAGCCGTGGTCCTCGGTCTTGCCGGACAGCGTCCCGCCCGCGGCCAGACCGGCGTCGATCAGCCGGTCGACGTCGTCGCGGCTCTCGACGCCGAAGGCGTTGATGACCTCGCGAGCGGTCCGCGGGTCGGCGACACCGGGCTGCTCGGTGAACTCCCGGAACCGGTCCTCCGCCATCACCATGACGACGATTGCGTCGCTGACGACGAACGAGGCGGTGCGCTCGTCGGAGAACTGCTCGTTCAGGGTGAAGCCGAGCGCGGAGTAGAACGCCTTCGCGGCGTCCAGGTCGCTGACCGGCAGGTTCACGAAGATCATGTTCGGCATCGGGGGCTCCTATGGACGGTGGCGCCGGGGTCCCGGTGCCGTTCGAAGGGGTGGACCGGGGGCGGTGACCGGACTCATCGGTCGTGCGCCGGGAACTTCGGCCGGGCTCCGGGCAGGATCGGGGCATGACCGTGAAGTGGGGAATCATCGGGCCCGGCCGCATCGCCGACGCCGTCGCACCGGACTTCGCACACGTGCCCGGCGCCGAGCTCGTCGCCGTCGCGTCGCGTTCCGCGGAACGCGGTGCCGACTTCGCCCGCCGGCACGGCGTCGACCGGGTGCACACCGGCTACCGCGCGATCCTCGACGACCCGGACGTCGACGTCCTCTACGTCGCCACCCCGCACCCGCAGCACCGCGCGATCGCGCTGGCCGCGATCGAGGCGGACAAGGCCCTGATGATCGAGAAGGCGTTCACGGTCAGCTCCGTCGCGACCCGCGAGATCGCCGCCGCCGCCCGCAACCGCGGCGTGTTCGTGATGGAGGCGATGTGGACGCGGTTCTTCCCGGCCGTCGTCCGGCTGCGCGAGCTCGTCGCCGAGGGGTCGATCGGGGAGGTCCGCTCCGTGCAGGCCGATCTCGGCGTGCGCAACCGCTCCGGGGCCGACGACCGGTTCTTCTCCCCGGAGCTCGGCGGCGGCGCCCTGTTCGACCTCGGCGTCTACGTGGTCTCCTTCGCCCAGATGCTGCTCGGCAGTCCGGGCACGGTCGCGGCGAGCGGTGCGCTGACGCCGTCCGGTGTGGACCTGGAGGAGTCGATCCTGCTCGGCTGGCCCGACGGCCGCAGCGCCGCACTGCAGGTCAGCCTGCAGTGCGCGATGCCCGGCTCGGCCCGGGTGATCGGCACCGAGGGCTGGATCGAGGTGCCGCCGCGCTTCCACCACCCGGACCGGATCGTGGTGCACCGGCACGGCGCCGACCCCGAGGAGACCGTGCTGCCGGCCACCGGGCGCGGCTACGCGCACGAGATCGAGGAGGTGACCCGCCGGGTCGCGGCGGGAGAGACGGAGAGCCCGGTCATGCCGCTGGCCGACACCGTCGCCGTCCAGGACGTGATGGCCGCGGTCGCCGACCGGGTCGGGATGGTCCCGGAGGAGGGACCGGCGTCCATCTGACGGGTTGCGATGCGGTGACGGTCACTCGTCAAGCGCTTTACGACCGTTGCACCGCGGAGTAGACCGAACGGCGTGTCCGACACCACGACCACATCCCAGCGCCGGGAGAGGACCTTTCTCGGCCACCCCGTCCAGCTCTCGACCCTGTTCGGCGTCGAGATGTTCGAGCGGTTCTCCTTCTACGGCATGCAGGCGATCCTGCTGTACTACATGTACTACGAGGTCACCGCCGGCGGCCTCGGCTACGACCAGGGAGTCGCGGCCGGAGTCGTCGGAGCCTACGGCGGAACCGTCTACCTCTCGACGATCCTCGCCGCGTGGCTCGGCGATCGGCTGTTCGGTCCGGAGCATGTCCTCTTCGGCAGCGCGGTGGCGGTCATGGCCGGGCACATCGCGCTGGCGCTCCTGCCGGGCGGAGCAGGGCTGGCCTGTGGTCTCGTCCTCGTAGCGCTCGGCAGCGGCGGGATCAAGGCGAACGCGTCGACGATCGTCGCGATGCTCTACGGCGAGGGTGACGACCGCCGCGACGCCGGGTTCTCGATCTTCTATCTGGGCGTCAACATCGGCGCTCTGCTCGGACAGATCCTCACCCCGGTCGTGCAGACCCGGGCGGAGAGCTTCCACATCGGGTTCGGTCTCGCCGCGCTCGGCATGGCGATCGGTCTGGCCCAGTACGCGTTCTTCCGCCGGAGCCTTCCGGCGGAGGGCAAGCTCCCGCCCAACCCGCTCCCGGCCTCGCAGCGGACCCGCGCCGGGCTGATCGGCGCGGCCGTCGTCGTCGTGCTGCTGGTCCTCACGGTCACCGGGGTGATCACGGCGGGTCGCCTGGACTACATCGTCACCGGGGTCGTCGCGGTCGCCACGATCGCCTACTTCTCCGTGATGCTGACCAGCTCCAGGGTGAACCGGGTCGAGCGCCGCCGTGTGCTGGCCTTCCTGCCGATGTGGATCGCCAGCGCTGTCTTCTGGGCGATCTTCCAGCAGATCTTCACCGTACTGACGATCTACGCGGACGAACGACTGAACCGCTCGGTATTCGGTCTGTTCGAGATCCCGGCCGGCTCCGTCCAGGCGATCGAACCACTGTTCGTCGTGCTGCTGGCCGGAGTGTTCGCCGCGGTGTGGACCAAGCTCGGCCCGCGTCAGCCGGCGTCGCCGGCGAAGATGGCGCTCGGCACGATCATCATCGGTGTCGGCTTCCTGTTGTTCGTGCCACTGGCCGGTACCGGGGCCAACGGCACCCCGATGCTGGCCGTCGCCGGGATCCTGCTGGTGTTCTGCATCGGAGAGCTCTTCACCTCTCCAGTCGGTCAATCGCTGTCGACGAAGCTGGCTCCGGCCGCGTTCCGCACCCAGATGGTGGCCCTGTTCTTCCTGTCGGTCTCGATGGGATCGGTGCTCGCCGGAGTCCTGGCCGACTTCTACAGCGAGGAGAACGAAGCCGCGTACTTCGGCATCACCGGGGCCGCTGCGATCGTCGTCGGCATCGTGGTGCTCGTGCTCGTGCCGAAGCTGAAGGTCCTGATGGAGGGCGTCCGCTAGGCCCCGGTCGAACACCGGTTCGATCCGTCCCCAGCTGTGCACACACCTGTGGACAACTCCGGTGGATCACCGACGACGGGTGCGCCGGATCGTCGGTGAGTCCATCGTGTCGCCGGCCATCTCCCGGGCGATCCGCACGACGTGCGCGCGGACGTCCGGGGGTTGGTCGGCAATCCGCATCGCCAGCATCTCCAGCACCGAGGCCAGCCCGAACGCGATCTCGGGGCGGCTGAGCCCGGCGTAGCGCGCCTGCACGGCCTCGTGCCGCAGCGCGGCCGCGGCGGCGAGCACCGTCTCGCGGTCGGTGCGCAGGGCGGCCAGCCTCCGTCGTTCGTGGGTGTTCATGCTCCCCCGGTCGTCGCTGCGGAGCCGTCGCGGGCGACGGCCGGTCCGCACCCGGGGGAGCGGGCGCGGCGACCAGCGTGCCCCGCCCGCCCCGGCAGGCGCCAGGCGGGTACCCGAGATGTCGCACACACGTTCGACTCAGGGCAGCAGCAGGACCACGCCGAGTGCCGAGAACGCCCCCCGGAGGTGGTTCGCGACGCTCCACCGCGGGGCGAACGCGGCCCAGTCGCCGTCGCGTTCCAGGGCGTTGTTGAGCGGGATGTTCACCGCGGCGGTCACGGCGAAGCCGGCCAGCACCGCGACACCGCCCGCGATCCGCAGGGGCTGCCCGCCGAGCGCCCCGGCCACCGTCACCGCGCCGGCGAGCAGTGCGGTGCCGGCGAACAGTGTCCCGAACACCGGGTTCACGATCACCCGGTTCACCCCGCGCATCACCGTGACCGCCTCCGCGGCGGGGCGACGACGCAGGGCGGGGAGCACTGCGACCGAGAACGCCAGGTAGACCCCGCCGAGCAGGCCCGCCCCGGTGAGAGCGGCTCCGTCGAGGACGCCGGTCATCCCGCCACCCCCGCCGCCCACTCCTCGACGGTCAGCACGCCGTCGGCGGCGCCCCGCGGGCCGTGCGCCCGGACCCGGCCCTCGTTGAACGCCCGGTTCATCGCGACGTGCAGCCGCGCCCCGTCGGCGGACAGTCCGGCCCCGCGCAGCAGCCGCTCCATCTCCCCGTCGGGGACGCGCACGTAGGCCAGGTCCGGCAGGCCCAACGCGGGCCCGAGCGCGGCGACGACGTCGGGCACCGTCCGGTCCGCCGCACCCTGCACCTCCACGACGTCCGGTGCGTCCGGGTCGAGCAGGGCCGCGGCGGCGGCCCGGCCGACGTCGCGGGTGGCGACCATCGGCAGCGCGACGTCCGGGTCGACCGAGTCGGCGTGCACCCCGTGCGCCCGCATGGCGTCGGCCGACCACAGGAACGATTCCAGGAACAGGCCCGGCCGGACCCGGGTGACGTACGCGTCGAGCGTCGCCAGCCGGGCCTCCTGGTCGTGCAGGCTGCCCAGGTACCCGGTCGCGGCGAGGCCGGGGCCGCCCGGGACCTCCGCCCCGAGCGAGCTCAGCGCGACGACCCGGGTCACGGCCGCGTCCCGCAGCGCGGCGACGACCGACTCCCCGAGCCGGGCCTGGTGGGCGGCGTGGTCAGGTGCGGTGACGTCGAACGGCAGCAGGACGAACGCGGCGGCCGCGCCGTCGAACGCCCGGCGCAGGAACGCCCGGTCGCCCAGGTCGCCGGGCCACGGCCGCACCCCCGGCGCGGCGACGGCCGGGCGGCGCGCGACGGCGCGGACGTCCACCCCGGCCGCGGTCAGCTCCCGGACGACCTGCGATCCCACGTTCCCGGTCGCACCCAGCACGGTGATCATGTCGAACCCCTCTCGTCGGTATCCGTCCACGATCACCGCCATCGGCCGGACGCAGAATGGCTGTGGATCCACAACTGGTGCTCATTCGTCCACAGGTGGGGATGAGCTGTGGACGGACTGTCATGCTGTGCACCGTGTCCACCGCGCCGCCGTTCCCGGCCGCCGACCCGCTCGGGGAGGCGCTGCACGTGCTGCGGATGGACGGCGTCTTCTACTGCCGCTCCGAGCTCGGCGAGCCGTGGGGGATGACGCTGCCGCCGACGCCGGGCTGCCTCTGGTTCCACGTCGTCACCTCCGGCGGGTGCCGGCTCACCGTCGACGGCGCCGGCGGCCGGGACGGGGCCGGGGACGGAGCCGACCGCGAGCTGCGCCCCGGCGAGCTCGTCGTCGTGCCGCGGGGGACCGGGCACGTGCTGCGCAGTGCGCCCGGTGTGTCCGCCCCGGACATCCGGTCGATCCCGCACCCGATGCTCGACGGGCGCTACGCCCTGCTCCGGCACGGCGGCGACGGTCCGGTGACCCGGATGGTGTGCGGCGCGGTCCGCTTCTCCCACCCCGCCGCGAGCGACCTCGTCGCGAGCCTGCCCGACCTCGTCCGGGTCGAGCCGTCGCCGGTCGGGGACCGGGTGCAGGACACGCTGCGGCTGCTGGCCGCGGAGGTCGAGCACGGCGGCCCCGGCAGCGACGCGGTGATCACCCGGCTGGCCGACGTGCTGGTCCTCCAGGCGGTGCGCGGCCGGCTGCAGGCCGACGCGGCCACCCGTACCGGCTGGCTCGGGGCGCTCGCCGACGACCGGATCGGCCGCGCGCTCGCCGCGGTGCATCGCGAGCCGGAGCGGGACTGGACCGTCGCCGCGCTCGCCGCGACGGCGGCCATGTCGCGTTCGGCGTTCTCCGCCCGGTTCACCGAGCTCGTCGGCGAGTCCGCGATGGGCTACGTGACCCGGTGGCGGATGCACGCCGCCGCCGAGTTCCTGTCAGGGGGGAATGGGACGGTGGCGCAGGCGGCCCACCGGTTCGGCTACCGGTCCGAGGCGGCGTTCGCACGAGCCTTCTCGCGGGTCGTCGGGGAGCCCGCCGGACGGGTGCGCCGGCACGGGCTCGCGGGCACGGCCGACGCCCTCGCCGCCTTCCGGAGCTGACTCCGGGCCCTCGCACACACGTTCGACACAGGGCTGCTACGCTGCGACGACGCCACCGGGGGAGGAGTAGCGCATCAGGTCGATCGTCCCGTATCCGGATCTCTCGCGACCGTTCTAGACGGCGGTATGCGACGGCATGCTCGTGTGTCGATGCTGTCGTATGACGGTGTCTAGTATTCGTGCGAGAAAGCGGTACAGAGGCGGATCGACGATCGATGTACTCGTCTGCGCTTCTCTCGGAACGATCCGAGACAGGGCTAGAGGGTGCTACGCGCGCCTGCTCGCTCGGGTGGTCTGCGCTTCTCTAGCGTGCGCGCGAGACGGCCGGAGAGAGCCCGAGGCGCCGTCGGCCTGCGCCCCGGGCCCAGGTGTTCACAGGTGGGCGAGCTTCTCCGGGTTGCGCACCGCGTAGACCGCGGTGACCAGGTCGGCCCCGTCCACCTCGGACACCTCGACGAGCACGACGCTGTCGACGCCGTCCGGCCCGCGCACCACCACCGCGGGGAGCCCGTTGAACTCCGCGGCGCCGGTCAGCGCGCCCGGCAGCGGCTGAGCCGCCAGCCCGACGAGGAACCGGGCGACCTTCTCCGCCCCGCGGATCGGGCGCCGGGCCGCCGACACCGCGCCGCCGCCGTCGGCGAGCGAGACGACCTCGGGGGC
>NZ_JAMXSG010000252.1:0-8827 GCF_024124365.1 Pseudonocardia sp. McavD-2-B | reverse complement strand
GTCCGGGCAGCACGACCTCGGGGGCCCCGACGACGACCTCCAGCGGGCCGTCCGGACCGTCGTGGCGGCTGACGGTGCACCGCCGGTGCGCGTCGAACGGGCGCACCGCCGTGCGCGGCCGGCGGGCCCGTACCGCACGCAGGTCCAGCCCGGCGCGGGCCGCGGCGCGGGCCACCGCCCCCTCGGTCCCCGGTGTGCCCTCCTCGGCGTCGCCGCCCAGCACCGCGGCCTCGAGGACCGATCGCGCCGGGCCCGCGGGCAGCGGGCCGGTCAGCTCCGTCGTACCGGTGCCCGGGTGCCACACCGCGGTGCAGGCGATCCGTCCGGTGGTGAGTGTCCCGGTCTTGTCGACGGCCAGCACCGTCACCGACCCCAGCGCCTCCACCGCGGGCAGCGTGCGCACGATGACGCCCAGCCGCGCCATCCGGCGGGTCGCCCCGGCCAGCGCCAGCGCCACGACGGCCGGCAGCGACTCGGGGATCGCCGCGACGGCCAGGCTCAGCGCGGTCAGCACGACCAGCGGCCACGGCTCGCCCCGGGCCAGGCCCGTCACGCCGACCAGCGCGCAGGCCACGACCACCCCGAGCGAGATCCCCCGGCCGAGCCGGGCGAGCCGGCGCTGCAGCGGCGTCGGTGGCGGCCGGCGGCGCTGCAGCAGCACGTCCACCGTGCCGAGCTCGGTCCGCAGCCCGACCGCGGTGACCACCGCCCGCCCGCGCCCGCGCACGACGAGCGTGCCGGCGTGCACCACGGTGCTCCGGTCGGCCACCGGGGTGTCCTCCGCGCAGGCCGGGGCGGCCCGGCGGTCCGAGGGCTGCGACTCGCCGGTCAGCGCGGACTCGTCGACCTGCAGGTCGTGGGCCGCCAGCAGCCGGGCGTCGGCGGCCACCACGTCGCCCCGGCCCAGGACGAGCAGGTCACCGACGACGACCTCGGCCGCGGGCACCTCGTGACGGTGCCCGTCGCGGACCACCGTCGCCCGCGGTGCGGCCCGCGCCCGCAGCGCCGCCACGGCTCCGGTGGCGCGACGTTCCTGCGCGACGCCGACCGTCGTGTTCAGGACGACGACCAGCACGATGACGGCCGCGTCGCCGGCGTCACCGACGGCCACGCTCAGCGCCGCCGCGCCCAGCAGCACCAGGATCATGGTCTCCCGCAGCTGGGCGAGGACCGAGACGGCGAGGCTGCGGTCCCGCCCGGGGGAGGGCCGGTCGGCGTCCGCGACCGCCCGGTCGGCGACCGCTGCCCCGCCGAGCCCCTCGTCGGGGTCGGTCCCCAGCTGCTCCGCGACCGCGACCGCGTCCTGCGCCCACGGGTGGAGCGGTGGCGCGACCGGGGACACGTCACCCGCCACGGGGCTCACGCGCGCAGCAACGCGGTCTCGCGGACCGGTCCGGCCGATCCGCCGGTCAGCCAGGTCAGGGCGGCGGCGCGCTCCTCCGGGGCGAACACCCGCACCCGCACGGGCCGCAGCGACGACGCGATCCGGCGGGCGGTCGCGCGGGTGTCCGGCGCGGCCAGCACGGCGCAGGACCCGATGCGGGCCAGCCGCGGGACCCGCCGCGGCGCGGACGCCCCGGGCACCGCCGTGTCGGTGGTGTCGGCGACCTGCAGCAGCAGCGGCACCGGACCGGCGACGGCGGTCAGCACCGGGGCCAGGCCGTCCACCAGGTCGGCGACGGTCACCACCCCGCTCGCGGCCACCCCCACCGTCCCCTCGGGCAGATCGTCGATGAGCCGCAGCATGGGTGGTCCTCCTCCGGGGCGCCGTCCCGGCGACCGTCGCAGGGGTGCGCGTCCGCGGGCAGATCCGGAAGACCGTCGGCGCCCGGCCGAAGGTCCCGCTACGGGGTCCCGGCGCCCCCGACCCGGACCGTCGCCATCATCCCGGCGTCCTCGTGGTCGAGGACGTGGCAGTGCAGGACGGTCCGGCCGGTCGCGCCGGTGAACGCCACCCGCAGCACCACCCGGCCGCCGGCGGGCACCGTCACGACGTCCCGCACCGCGCCGTCCGAGCCCGCGGCGTCGAGCACCGTCATCGGCCAGGTGTGCAGGTGCAGCGGGTGCAGCATGGTCCCCGGGTTCTCGACCACCCACTCCTCCACGGTCCCGGGGGCGACGACGAGGTCGTCACGGGCCGGGTCGAACCCGCGGCCGTCGATCCCGAAGCCCATGCCCCCGCCGCCCATCGGCGCGGTCAGGGTCAGCACGCGTGTCCGGTCCGGGGGACCCGGTGGCACGACCGGCGCGGACAGCACCGCCGGGGGCGGCGGGGTCGGGGCCGCGGCCCCCGTGACGCGCAGCGTGGCGAGCACGACGGGCCCGGTGCCGGTCGTGCCTCCCATCCCCGTGCCGCCCATCCCCCCCATGCCGCCGCGGTCGACGTCCGCGGCGAGCAGGTCGACGTCGCCGGGGACGTCCGGGGGGCGCACGACGACGTCGGCACGGTTGCCCGGCGCGAGCCGTACCCGGTCGCGGGCGACCGGCCGGGGGAGGAACACCCCGTCGGTCGCGACGTGGACGAGGTCCTGCCCGTCCAGCGACACGTCGAACACCCGCGAGCAGGTCGCGTTGACCAGCCGCCACCGCTGTGACCGCTGTGGGATCCCGGCCAGCACCGGTCGGTACAGCCCGTTCACCAGGACGAGCTCGCCCTCCCGGCCGGCGACCCGGTCCATCGGACCGGCGGCGGCGACCCGGCCGTCGTCGCCCAGCGTCGTGTCGGTCACGACGAGGACATGGTCCTCCGCCGTGCCCAGGTCCGGCCCGCCCTCGACCACGAGCGCCCCGACGAGACCGGCGAACACCTGGTCGGCCACCGTCCCGTGGTGGTGCGGGTGGTACCAGAACGTGCCCGCGGGATGGTCGCGCGGCACCCGGATCCGGTAGTCCGCGGTCTCGCCGGGAGCGACCGTGCGGAACGGGTCGTCGCCGCCCGGGTCGGGCGGTACCCGCAGCCCGTGCGTGTGCAGGTTCGTCGGGGTGTCGAGCCCGTTGTGCAGATGCAGCGCGATCTCGTCGCCGGGGCGCAGGCGCAGGGTCGGCCCCGGGGAGGTCCCGTCGTAGCCGAGGCCGGCACCGGCGACGCCGGCGAGGTCGACCCCGGTGCCCGCCGTCAGCGTGCCCGTGAGGAGGCCGCCGCGCGCCCTGCGTTCCGGCGGGTCGGCGAAGGGGGCCCCGGCCGCAGGCCCGGCCGGTCCGGGTCTCGGCAGGCCCGTGCAGGCGGCGACGCCACCGGCCACACCCGCGGCCGCGGCGAGACCGAGCAGGTGCCGTCGGGAGAACCTCGGCTGACGGGTCACGGTCCGCTCCCTCGATGTGCGCCACGCGCCGGAGGGGAGGTCCGGGCCCGGCGGGTGCCGTGTGCCTACCGAGCGTGCGGTCCGGGCGGTGCCCCGGGCAGGTGCGACCGGCCCGGTGGCCGGGGCCGGAGGTCCCGGCGGTGGAGCGCGGACGGCGACGGGGCCGCCTGGTTCACACCCCCGCTGCGGGTACCGGCCCCCGGGTCCCCGTTCCGGGCCGGCGTGACGCCGGCCCGGGGGCCAGGGACCTGTGGCCCCCGGGCCGGAGCAGCGGCCGGGCCGCGGCGGGGACACGTCCGAGCAGGTGGTCGGCTCCGACGACACCGAACACGCACCCACGCCGACCCACGGTCCGCTCGGCGTGCGGGATCGCCTTCAGACCGGCGAGGGAGGCGGCCCTGACCCCGGTGAGGTCGGCGACGACGGTCCGCGTCGTCCCGCCGTGGGTGTCGATGTGGTCGGCCCACGCGTCGAGCTGGCGCAGCAGGTGGGCGCCGGCCGCGGTGTCGAAGACACCCGAGACGCGCATCCGGTAGGTGTCCGTCCGGGGCGAGTCGGCGGTGAGCAGGTGGTCGTTCATCGAGATCCTCCGTCGTCGTGGGGGCCGTCCCGACGGCCCGGGCGGCGAGTGTCGACCCGGCCCGCCCCGCTCCCCAGGGGCGGAGGTCACGCGACGGGATCGCCGTCCCGCCGCCCGTGCGGGTCCGCCTGCGGGCCGGTCCTCGACCCGCCGGGCCGGGTGAGCGGCACGTGCCACCGGACGACGGTCCCGCCGGCGCCGCCGGGGCCGACGTGGAACCGTCCGCCCAGCACGCGGGCCCGGGCCGCCATCACGACCAGCCCGATCCCGCCCGCCGGGTTCTCGGGGATCCCGACACCGTCGTCGGCGACGGTCAGCGTCAGCTCGTCGCCGGTCCGGAGCACCACCGACAACGTGCCCGCCCCCGCGTGGCGGACCACGTTCGTGAGCGCCTCCACGAGGACCGCCCGCAGGTGCACCGAGACGGGCTCGGGCACGGAGCCGACCGGGCCCACCGCCGAGAAGAGCGCCCGCGCGCCGCCGACCTCGCCCGCGCGTGCGGTGATCTCGCCCAGGTACCCCTGCAGCTCGAGCCCGCCGGGGCGGGCCCTCGACGCGCCCACCGCGCCGTCGCGCGCCACCCGGACGATCTCGTCCAGCTCGTGGACCAGCGCCATCGCGCGACTCCGGTGCTGTCCGTCGAGCCGGCTCGCCAGGGAGGCGAGCCCGAACCCGAGCGCGGACAGCCGTGGGACCAGGTGGGCGTGCGGGTCCGCGGTCAGGTCCCCGGCCCACTCGACGGCCGGGGCGAGGCCCCCGGCCGCGGCGGGGACCCCTTCGGCCCGGTCGGGAGGCGACCCGGTGGCGGGTGTCGGGTGCCGGACACCGTTCGCGTCCCGCAGATCACAGACCATCGCTCGGGAGCCTCCCGCCACTGGGCGCCGGCGTCGCCGGGCCGGGCTGCCGGGCGCGCGAGGGCAGCGACCCTGCCCGGGGTCCGCGGCCCGCGCATCCCCAGAACCGGGTACGGGCCGCCGACCGCGGCGCGCTGCCCCGCCCTGTTTCGGTCGGCGGACCGCGGTGTTCGTTCGCCGTCCGGGAACCGGGTCCCGGCCTCCGGCGACGACGTCGCTTGCGTCCTCGGGGGCAGGACGGCAGTGTCGCGGGCCTCCGTGCTCCGAGGAGACGGCATGGTCCGCAGCGCGCCGCGTCACCGAGGCGACCGGTGGCCGCAGGCTCGGACGTCGGTCACCACCACCGACCTCGACCGGGCCCGGCAGCTGCTGCGCGCACTGGGCTACACGGCGCACCACCCACGCCTGTCCGTCCCGGCCCGGCGCTTCGTCCTCGACCTGACCTCGTTCGAGCTCGCCGGGACCGGCGCAGGTCTGGGACCCGTCGGCGTCGACCGGATCCACTACGGCGGCCTGCTCCGCGTCGGCTACGAGCCGGACGAGGACTGCGTCGTCATCGGGCAGCTGGTCTCCGGTGCCTACGAGCTCGACGACGGACGGAGTACCCGCCGCCTGGCCGCCGGGGACGCGTTCCTGCTGGCCCCCGGGCACGACCACCGCATCCGGTCCTCCGACAAGTCGGAACGTCTCGTGCGCATCGCCCTGACCACGCTCGGCCGGGTCGCCGCGGACGTCACCGGGATCGCGCCGGGCGGGCTGCGCTTCCACGGTGCGGAGCCGGTGTCTCCCGTGCTGGCCGGCCACTGGGGCGCGACCCTGCGCCGGGTGGCCGCGCAGGTGCTCCTCGGCCCGGACGGGCTGACCGAGCACGTCCTGGTCCGGGCCCAGGCGATCCACGAGCTGTCGCTGGCCGCGCTCGCCGCGTTCCCGAACACGGCCCAGGACCTGCTCGCCGACCCGCACCGGCCGCCGGGCCGGACCGGCCCGGCGGCGCTGCGCCGGGCGATGGCCCTGCTCGACGCGCACGCCCACGAGCCGGTCAGCATGGAGGACATCGCCGAGGGAGCCGGGGTCGGGGTGCGGGCGCTGCAGGCGGCGTTCCGCCGCCACCGCGACCAGACCCCGACCGCCTACCTGCGCCAGGTCCGGTTGAGCCACGCCCACCGGGATCTCCTCGCGGCCGATCCCGCCGACGGCACGACCGTCGCCGCGGTGGCGGCCCGCTGGGGGTTCGGCCACCCCGGCCGGTTCGCCGTCGCCTATCGCGCCGTCTACGGAGTCCCGCCCGGCCACACCTTGCACCGGTAGGCGGAAGCTCAGGTGCTGCGCGACGTGCTCCCCCCACCGCCGGAGCGGGCCCGGAACCGGGTCCGCAGCCGGTGCCACACGCGTCGGCGCTCCAGCAGGCGGTACACCGGCCAGCAGCCCAGGGCGCCGAGCACGAGGGCGTCGCCGGGCCGGCCGAGCGCGAGCAGACCCACCGCCGCGACCAGGCCGAGCGTCGCGGCCGCCGCCGGGAGCAGCCACACCCGCAGGCGCGACGGGTTCCGGAGCCGGCGGGCGAGCCGGGGGGCCTCCGCCGTCAGCTCGTGTTCGATCCGGACCAGCCGCCGTCGTTCGCCCTCGCTCAACATCGTCGTCCCCTCCACTCGGCCCGGGTCCCGGGAGCTGCGCGCCTTCCGCCGCCGCGACCGGCGACGGTGCGACCCTGCCCAGCGCCGGCCCGGCGCCACCAGGCCCGTAGGTCCCGCGGCCGGGGTACCGGACGGCACCCGCCCGGGAGCCGTCCGGCTCGACGGTGGACGTCGCCGGCGGACCGGCCGGGGCGTCCCGGAGGGTCAGCCCTCCCCGTCGAGCAGCCGCTGCCGTGCGAGCCGCTCCACGAGCTCGGGCAGCGCCGGGACGGGCGCACCCGCGAGGTCGGTCAACGACCGGCGGACCACGGCGGTGACCCTGCGGCCCGGGAACTCGGGCCGGAGGCGGGCGACGGCCGCGGGAACGACCGCGGCGGGTGCGTGCGGGAGCAGGGTCGGACAGCTCGGGGCCACGGAGCTCCTCCGGTCGGCTCGGCGGATCGGAGGCCCCATCGCACCCCGGCCCGCCGCGTCCGGCCAGGGCCGTTGGTCCCGCACCCCGGTCGGGACGGTGGTGCCGTGCCCCGAGCACTCCGGCCCTGGCCGGGCCGGGTGGTGCCGGAGAGGCTGGGTGGGCCGCGGGCCCGTGTCCGCGTGCACCGAGACGAGGAGGCAGCCATGCACGTCCGAGACGTCATGCGGACCGGGGTGACCACGGTCCGGGCGGACACCCCGATCGCGGTCGCGGCCCACGTGCTCGTGGGCCGGGGCCACGCCTCGTCCCCGGTGGTCGACGCCGAGGACCGGGTGGTCGGTGTGGTCAGCGAGTCGGACCTGCTGGCCGGCCGGGTGCCGGTCGGCGGCGACCCGGGGGAGATCGACCCGGAGGAGGTCGTCGCCGCCGTGATGACCCACCACCCGTTCACCGCCGGTCCCGACGACGACCTGGCCCTCACCGTGGCCCGGATGCTGGAGAACGGCCTGCGGGCGCTCCCCGTCGAGTCCGGTGGGCGCTGCGTGGGGCTGCTGTCGCGCCACGACGTGCTGCGCGAGGTCGCGCGCGGTTCCCTGCAGTCCGAGGAGCGCTGGCGTGAGCACGCCGGGATGGCGAGCCGTGACCGCGGCTGAGGGCACCCGGGTCGCGCCCGGCGCGACCGGCGGGCCGGGCGTCCGGCCGCTCGCCGGGCTCGGCCGGGCCGACGCGGCCACCGTCGGCGGCAAGGCCGCCGGTCTCGGCGACCTGATCGCGGCCGGGTTCGCCGTCCCGCCCGGTTTCGTGGTGACGGCCCCCGCCTACCGCGAGGCGATGCGGGCGGGCGGGGTGCTGGACGCCCTGGACGAGCGCTTCGACCGGCTGCTGGCGCGGGTGGGGGCCGACGAGTCCCGGGACGACACGGGGCCGGACTGCGTGCGCCTGCAGGAGCTCGTCCGCGCCGCCGGCCCGCCGCCCGAGCTGGCCGCGGAGATCCACCGCGCCTACGCCGCACTGGCGGACGGGCCCGGCCCGGTGGCGGTCGCGGTCCGGTCGTCGGCGATCGGTGAGGACAGCGGGGCGCACTCCTTCGCCGGGATCCACTCCAGCTTCACCCACGTCCGGGGCGAGGACGAGCTCGACCGTCGCGTCGTCGAATGCTGGGCCTCGGCGTTCGCGCCGCGCGCGCTCGCCTACCGCGCCGGTCGCGGCCTGACGGGCCCACCGGCGATCGCGGTCGTCGTGCAGCGGATGGTCGAGTCCGACTGCGCCGGGGTGGCGTTCACCGCCGACCCGGTGACCGGTCGTACCGACCGGGTCGTCGTCGAGGCCGCGCTGGGGCTGGGCGAGGTCGTGGTCGGGGGCCTCGTCGAGCCCGACACCTCCGTGTTCTCGCTGCCCGGCCTGGAGCCGGTGTTCGAGCACGTCGGGGTGCAGAACCACGCCGTCGTCCCCGGACCCGACGGCCACGACCACTCCGTCGCCCTCGACCCGGACCGGGCGTCGGCCCGCGTCCTGACCCCGGAACGGGCGGCCGCGGTCGCCCGGCTCGCCCAGCGGGTGCAGGAGCACTTCGGCGCCCCGCAGGACGTCGAGTGGGCGCTGGAGGGCGACACCCTCTACCTGGTGCAGGCCCGTCCGGTGACCACCACTCCCGGGACCGGCACCGACGGCGCCGGGGCCCGGGCGGCCTCCGGCGAGGTCCTCGTCACCGGCGTCGCGGCGGCACCGGGTCGGCGCAGCGGTCCCGCGCGGATCCTGTCGTCACCGGCGGACGGGGCGCAGCTGACGACGGGCGAGGTCCTCGTCGCCCCACGGACGGACCCGGACTGGCTGCCGACGCTGCGCCGCGCGGCCGCGGTGGTGACCGACCACGGCGGCGTCACCTGCCACGCCGCCATCGTCGCCCGCGAGCTGGGCATCCCCTGCGTGGTCGGTAGCCGGACGGCCACCACCGACATCACCCCGGGCCGCGTGGTCACCGTCGACGGCGGCACCGGCACGGTGTCGGCCGGCGCGGCCCGGCCGGCCACGGCCGCCGTCGC
>NZ_JAMXSG010000251.1:0-8876 GCF_024124365.1 Pseudonocardia sp. McavD-2-B | reverse complement strand
CTGCCGGGCCGGGGCGGGCGCGTCACGGAACGGCGTCGGGACCGGCGACGGCCGGGTGTGCCCGCTCCCCCGCTCCAGGCGCTCGCAGCGCTCCCGGCCCCGGCCCGCGACCCGTGCGGCCAGCCGCAGCGCGGTGCGCGGCGCCTCCAGGTAGCCGACCAGCGCCCGGTACACCCAGCCCGGCGCGGACAGCGTGCGGCCGCGGGCGAGGTCGTCGAGCGAGCGGCGCACGACATCGCGGGGGTCGAGCCACAGCGGTCCCTGCGGGTCGTCGTCGGTCCGGATCCGGCCCGCGGCGACGGCGGTGACGGTGACGCCGGTGCCGTGCAGCGACGCTGCGACGGTGTCGCTGAACGCCAGCACCCAGGACTTCGACGCGCCGTAGGCGTTGCCGCCCGAGGCCAGGTACCCGGCGAAGCTCGCGATGTTGAGCACGCCGCCGCGGCCGCGGGCGGTCATCGCCGGGACCGCGGCGCGGGTGAGGCGCATCAGGGCCGTCACGTTGAGGTCGATCTCGACGGTCAGCGCCTCGACCGGCGCCTCGGCGAAGACGGCGTCGGTCTCGACGCCCGCGTTGTTGACCAGTAGCTCGATCGGCAGGTCCCGGTCGGTGATCCGGCGCTCGACGGCGGCCAGCCCGGCCGGCTCGGTGAGGTCGGCGGGCAGGACCTCGACGATGGCGCCGGTGGCGCGGCCGATCCGCTCGGCGACGTCGGCGAGGCGGGCGGCGTCGCGCGCCACGAGGACGACGGACCATCCGCGCTCGGCGAGCTCGTGGGCGTAGACGGCGCCGAGCCCGCGGCTCGCTCCGGTGACCAGTGCAGTCGGCATGTCGACGACGGTAGGGACGGTTCGCTGTGGCGCCCCTGAGAAGGCCCGCCCCGCTGAGAGCCCGCTGAGACCGGCCCGGGCCCGGCGGTACGGTCGGGGCCGCACGGTCGAGGGGAGGTGGTGTCGTGCAGCAGATCGGTGAGGTGGCCACGCGTGTGGGGCTGTCGCTGCGCACCATCCGGCACTGGGACGAGCTGGGGCTGGTCACGCCGTCGGCCCGCAGCACCGGCGGTTTCCGTCTCTACACCGAGGACGACGTCGAGCGCCTGCGGTTCGTCAAGACGCTCAAGCCGCTCGACCTCGGCCTGGACCAGATCCGCGCGCTGATGGCGGTGATCGACGGTGCCCGAGCCGACCTCGACGCGGGCCGTCCGGTCGGCGACGACGCCCGGGACCGGCTGGCGCTCTACCGCACCGCCGCCGAGTCGCAGATCGAGGCGCTGCACGCCCGGATCCACGGGCTGGAGCTGCTCTCCCGCGAGCTGCGGGCGCTGTCCGAGCCGCGGACCGGCGACGCGGACGACTAGCGCGGCGACGGCAGTCCGCGCACCGCGCCGAGGTCCTCGGGCACGTCGACGTGGCGCCACAGGTCGTCCAGCCCGGTCAGCGGGCGGTCCGGCAGGGCGGCGTCGAGCACCTCGTACAGGCGGGCCCTGGCGTCCTCGGCGCGGGCCGCGGCCAGCAGCGCCGCACGCGGTACCGGGCCGTGGCCGAAGAGCTCGCCCACGAAGTCCAGCACCTCGACCCGGGTGACCGGTACCCGATCGGGGTCGGCGGGCCGGTCGTCCTGACCCACGGCACCCTCCTCTCACCGCCGGGACGGCCCGGGAAGTGCACCGGCCGGACCGCCGAAGGACCGGACTCTACCCTCACACGCCGGGAGGGTTCTCCGGCCCGCCCCGTCGAGCGGCACACTCCGTTGCCCGTCACAACGTCATCTGGGCTGACGTGCGCGCCCATCCGCACCGACCAGCGGTGGTCGATCGAGCCGGGGAGGCCCTGTGGCAGGCAAGTTCGAGGTGTACGAGGACCGGGGCGGGAAGTTCCGGTTCCGGCTGCAGGCGAGCAACAGGCAGGTCGTCGCCGTCGGCGAGGCCTACGAGAGCACGTCGGCCGCCCACAAGGGCTGCGAGGCGGTCCAGCGCGCCGCCGAGGGCGCCACCGTCGTCGAGACCGACGCCTGAGCGGACCTGCCGGGGCCGGTGTCGCGGCCCCACCGGCAGCCCGCCGGACGCGTCCGGTCCGAGACGGGTCGGAACGCCTCCGGCGGGTAGTCGCACACCATGCAGCGACACATCGCACCGGACGACTCCGCACCCGCCGGCGCCGCGCCCGGCGACACACCGCGCGGGGACCACCCCGGCCCCGACGACACGGCACTCACCGACCGGCGGGTCCGCGCCTTCGCCGACGCACTGCAGGCGTTCGAGCGGGACGGCGGGACGGAGGATCTGCTCGCCCGCTTCCGCGACGGCGCCACGGCCGAGCGCCTCGACGGCCGCGGGGCCCGCACCGATCTCGGAGCGTTCTGGCAGGAGTACCTCTCCCCGTTCGACCACGTCGCGACGACCTTCCGCCACGCCGTGCAGACCGGGGACTCCGTCGCGCTGGAATGGCACAGCGACGCCGTGCTCGCCGGGGGCGGCCCGGTGACCGTGCGCGGTGTCACCGTCCTCGATCTCACCGACGCCACCGACGACGACGGTTCGGGCACGGTCACCGCCCTGCGCACCTACTACGACACCGCGGTGTTCGTGACGCCGCCGCACGCCCGGGTCTGAACCGCACCGCGGTCCCCCGCCCCGGGTTGTGGTCCGTCCGGGCCGTGGTTACGGTCGAGCTCCCGGCACCGGGCACGCAGGACACCGCCGACGCGGGTCCGCCGCCCACCGGTCCACACGAGATCCGTTCAACCGTGCAGCGGACCCCGCACCTGCCATCGGCGATTGCGAGGGACCATGCAGAGTCCCACTCTCTCCACCCGGCCCACGACGACCACCCGCGACGGCCGACGGGGCTACGACGACCTCATCCCCGATCTCGACCAGCTGGCCGGGACCGAACCGGGCACGCCGGGCCGTGATGCGTTGCGCGAGTACGTGATCCGCGAGTTCCGTCCACTCGTGCGCAACCTGTCCCGGCGCTTCGCCGCCCCCGGCCGGGGCGTCGAGGACATCGAGCAGGCCGGCATGCTCGGTCTGGTCAAGGCGGTCGACCGCTACGATCCGTCGTCGGCGACCGGCGGCCCCCTCGGCTACCTGGTCCCGAGCATCCGCGGCGAGATGAAGCGCCACCTGCGGGACTACTCCTGGGCGGTGCGGGTCCCGCGCGACCTGAAGGAGCTCGCCGTCACCGTCGGCCGGGTCGCCGACGAGATGGGGCAGCGGCTCGGCCGTCCGCCCCGCCCCTCGGAGATCGCGACCGAGGTCGGCGTACCGATCGGCGAGGTCGTCGATGCGCTCGGCGCGCTGGAGTCGCACCACGCCAAGTCCCTGGACGCGCCGGTCGGCGACGACGGTTCCGGCGAGGGCCTGTCGCTCGCCGAGCGGATGGGCTCCGAGGACCCGGCGCTGGACCTCGCGGCGCACGGCCCCGGGATGCGTGCGGCACTCAACGAGCTGCCCGAACGGGAGCGTCGGATGCTGGTCCTGCGCTTCTACGGCGACCGGACCCAGTCCCAGATCGCCACCGAGCTGGGCATCTCGCAGATGCACGTCTCGCGGCTGCTGTCACGGACCCTGGCGCGGCTGCGCGAGCGGCTGGCCGACGACTGAGGAGCCCCGCCGTGCCGCCGGCGCGGCGGGGCCCGGACGCTCAGCCCGGCAGGGTCTCCCCGCCGACCGGTGCGAGCACCTCGCCGGTGTAGTACGACGACAGCCGCGGCGCCGCGAAGAACACGAAGGACGGCGCGATCTCGTCCGCGGACGCGGGACGCCCCATCGGGGTCTGCTCGCCGAACCCGTCGACCTTGTCGGGCGGCATCGTCGCCGGGATCAACGGCGTCCACACCGGACCCGGGGCGACGCAGTTGACCCGGATGCCGCGGGGGGTCAGCGACTGCGCGAGCGAGTAGGTCAGCGACTGGACCGCGCCCTTGGTGGCCGAGTAGTCGATGAGGCTCTTGTTCCCGCGCAGGCCGTTGATCGATCCGGTGTTCACGATCGCGCCGCCGTCGGGCAGGTGCTCCAGGGCCGCCTTCGTGACCCGGAAGTAGCTGTGGATGTTGACCTCGAAGGTCCGCAGCCAGGCGTCGTCCTCGATGTCGGTGAGCGCGTCGACCGGTTCCTGGGTGGCGATGTTGTTCACGACGGTGTCGAGCGCGCCCAGCTCCTCGACGGTGCGCCGCACGATGTCGGCGCAGTGCGCGGCGTCCCCGAGGTCACCGGGAAGGGTCAGGCAGCGCCTCCCTTCGGCGCGGACGAGCCCGGCGGTGTGCTCGGCGTCGTCGTGCTCCTCCAGGTAGGCCAGGGCGACGTCGGCGCCCTCCTTGGCGAACGCGACGCACACCGCGCGCCCGATGCCGGAGTCACCACCGGTGACCAGGGCGACGGTGCCGGCGAGCAGGTCGCGGCCCTGGTAACCGCGCATCTCGTCGCGGGGACCGGGGTCCATCGCGCCGGTGTCGCCGGGCGGGCTCTGCTGCTGGGCGGGCGGGCTGTCGGACACGGGGCTCCCTCTCGATCGGTCCGTGACCGGCGACGGGACGAGCCCGCCGACGGGCCGGGACGGTGCGCCGGCGGGTGCGGCCGAAGGGGACCACGGCCGCACCCGTCGGCCACGCCGCGCCTACCCGCGTCGCCCGGGGCGAAACGGCTGCGTGTGCGCGCCCGCCGGTGGGGTAGTCCGGTCCCCGTGCGGCCGTCCGGTCGCGCGGCACGAGAGGAGACCCGATGGACGCGGAGCGGGCACGCACCCTGCTGACCGACGAACTGGACCAGCTGGAGGGCAGCTCGGCGGTGACCGAGCGGCCGGCGCCGGGTGACGACCGCGTCGGCGAGGGTCTCGACTTCGGCGACGAGGGCGCGCGGGCCTACGAGACCATGGCCCACGACCTCGACGAGAACACCCGCCGGGCCCGCACCGCGCGGGTCCGGGCAGCGCTGACCCGTCTGGACAAGGGTGAGTACGGACGCTGCGACGTGTGCGGCGAGCAGATCGACGACGAGCGGCTCGAGGCGCGCCCCGACACCGACCGGTGCCGCGACCACCCCGAGGACGCCGCGCAGATGGCCGGCCCCGTCGAGGGCTGACCCGGTACGCGGACGGGCCCGGCACCCGCTCGGGATGCCGGGCCCGTCGACGTCGTGCGGGTGGGTCAGGCGGTCGCACCCTCCGGGTGCACCGGGTGCTTCCCCTCGGCGAACTCCTCGATCAGCTTCGCGCAGAACGCGTCGAGGTCGTCGGGGTTACGGCTGGTGACCAGCCCCTTGTCGTTCACGACCTGCTCGTCGACGACGGTCGCGCCCGCGTTGCGCAGGTCGGTCCGGATGCTCGGGAACGACGTGAGGGTGCGGCCCTTCACCACGTCGGCCTCGACCAGCGTCCACGGGCCGTGGCAGATCGCGCCGACCGGCTTGCCCGCCGTGAAGAAGGCCTTCACGAACGCCACGGCGGTGGCGTCGGCCCGGAGGTTGTCCGGGTTCACGGTGCCGCCGGGCAGCACCAGGGCGTCGTACTCGTCGGCGGACACGTCGGCGACGGCCCGGTCGACGTCGAGCTTCTCGTCCGGGTTGATGTCGGCCGACATCGACTGGATCGGGTCCGTGGACAGCGAGACCACCTCGACCCGGGCGCCGGCCTTCTGCAGCTCCTCGCGGGGCTGGACCAGCTCGACCTTCTCCACGCCGTCCGCGGCCAGGATCGCGACGGTCCGGCCCTGCAGTTCGTTCGCCACCGTGGGTTCCTCCTCGGTCTCGTGCTCGTGCGTTGTCCCCTCCCGGCTTCCCGCTGTGCGCACGATCAATCGCGCACGACGGGACCGGGCACTGTCGCCGTCCACCGCGCCGGGCTACCCTGCCTCCTGAGTAGCGCGGCGATACCCAGGAGGCGGAGATGGACGCACGGACGGCGGCGGCGTCCCAGGTGTGCTCGGTGGCCCGCACCGCGGCGCTGCTGGCCGACCCGTGGACGGTGCTGCTCGTGCGCGACCTCGGCCGCGGGGTCGCCCGCTTCGACGAGCTGGCCCGCGGCCTGGGCGTCGCACGCACCGTCCTGAGTCGGCGGCTGTCCGAGCTGGTCGGCGACGGCGTCGTCGAACGGGTGGACTACCGCGAGCCCGGCGCCCGGACCCGCGCCGAGTACCGCCTGACCCGCCGCGGCCGCGACCTGGGCGTGGTCCTGGCCGCGCTCATGGACTTCGGCGACCGGCACCTCGCCGGCGACGCCGGCCCGCCCGTGGTCCGCGTGCACACCGGCTGTGGTGCCCCGGTGCGCCTGGTGAGCGTGTGCACCGCCGGACACCGCCTGGGTCGCGGCGACGACGTCCACCTCGAACCGGGCCCCGGAGCCCCCGTCCCCGAGCAGGAGCCACGATGACCTCCGCAGCAGAACCCACGGCCGGTCCGGCCACCGCCACGCGCCGCCGCGAGCACGAGTGGACCGACCCGATGGTGCTCGCCGCCGCCGCGTCCGGTCTGGACGGACTGGAGTACCTGCGCCGGATCGTCGACGGCCGCCTCCCCGGGGCGCCCGTCGCGAGCCTCGTCGGGTTCCGTGCCGTCTCCGCCGAGCACGGGCGCGTCGCCTTCGCCTTCGAACCCGGCGAGCACCAGTACAACCCGATCGGCTCGGTGCACGGCGGGGTGTACGCCACGCTGCTCGACTCCGCCTGCGGGTGCGCGGTGCACTCCACGCTCCCTGCCGGGACCGGCTACACCAGCCTGGACCTGTCGGTGCGCTTCCTGCGCCGGATCACCGTCGACACCGGCACCGTGACGTGCACCGGCCACGTCGTGCAGGCCGGGCGCCGCACCGCGCTGGCCCGGGCCGAGCTGACCGACGCCGGGGGCCGGCTGCTGGGCGAGGCCACGTCGAGCTGCCTGATCCTGCCCGGCGACTGAGCCGTCTCAGCGCGGCGCGACCGGGCCCTGGGTCGGCGCGCTGCCGGAGCGGTCGGTGCGCTGCGCGGCCTCCACACAGGTCGCGGAACGGACCGCGCCGGCCGCGTCCGGGCCGGTGGCGTAGAGCGACGGCCCGGGGAGCCCGGGAGTGAGGGCGCGCGCGTCGTCGGTGACGGCGGCGAAGCCCTGCCGCCCCCACACCCAGACGGCGCGGTCCCCGGCGCCGCGCAGCGTGCCGGTGATCGGCGCCGAGACGAACGTGAGGTCCCCGTCGGTCGCGGTGAACCGGTCGGCGCCGGGCACCGCACCGACCGGGAGCGCCCCGGACAGCGCGTCGACGAGGGTCCCGCGGGCGGGGGTGCACGAACGCAGCGCGGCGGGCGGGTCGTCGACGGCGAGCCGGGCGAACTCGGTGGCCGGGTCGATCTCGCGGGACGCGCGCGCCTCCCCCGGTGCGACGAGCGCGCCGAACCCGACGACGACGGCGGCCAGCACACCGGCACCCACCAGCAGGACCCCGGCACACCAGGCGACGGTCCGCAGGACCACCGACCCGGATACGCTCATGGCACCAATCTATCCGCGCACCGGGGTATCGGCCCTGCGGAAACATGATCGGTTATCGAGCGGTGACACCGGCCGGGTCGCGCACGGCCCCGATCGGGTCGGCGCAGTTCCGTTCCGCATTCGTATGGGGTAGGGCGCGGGAATACGGTCACCTCCCATTCGGTCACCACCGGTGAATGTGCTTCTACCGAACGTGACCATGGCCGTCGTGGTCGTGGTCGTGGTCGTGGCCGGCCGGGCGGGCGGCGAGACCCGCGGCGCGGGTGGACACGTCGGCCCCGCCCAGCCGACCCGCGGCGACGAGCGCGTCCTCGCAGGCGGCGAGCCAGCAGCCGTAGTAGGGAGCGGCGGGGTCGGCGGCGATCCGCGCGACCAGCCGGTCGCGGAAGCCGTCCCAGGTGAACACCCCCGCCTCGGCCAGCGCGACGGCCAGCCCGAATGCGCGTCCCTCCCAGGGCGCGGCGAACACCAGCTCCCCGTTGGCGCGCGGCGGGGCGGCGGGGCCCGCGACGTCGAGCAGCGGAGCGCTCACGACGGTTCCACCGCCTCGGCGACCCCGACCATCGCGTCCCGCCCGACCAGCCCGGCGAGCTGCTCGGCGGTGAGCCCCTCGGTGCCCGCGGGGCGGCGCGGCAGCACCAGGTAGCGGACCTCGGCCGAGGAGTCCCACACCTCGATCCGACGCTCCGGGGGCACGTCGAGGCCCATCTCGGCGAGCACGGTCCGCGGCTCGCGCACGACCCGGGCCCGGTAGGCGGGGTCCTTGTACCAGCTCGGGGGCAGCCCGAGGACCGGCCACGGGTAGCAGGAGCACAGCGTGCAGACCACGACGTGGTGCACCTGCTCGGTCTGCTCCAGCACCACCATGTGCTCGCCCTGCGGTCCGGTGAACCCGAGCGAGGCGATGGCCGCGGTGCCGTCGCGCAGCAGCCACTCCCGGAACTGCGGGTCGGTCCAGGCGCGGGCGACGACCGTCGCGCCGTTCAGCGGGCCGACGTCGCGTTCGTAGGTGCGCACGAACCCGTCGACGACGGCCGGGTCCACCAGCCCCCGTTCGACCAGCAGCTCCTCCAGCGCCGCGGTGCGCAGCGCCGGACCGGGATCGTCGTCGGTCATCGTGGCTCCAGGTAGGACTCGAACAGGTCGGCGTGCACGGTGACGTGCGGGTCCGCGCCGGGGCCCCACACGTCCGGCGCGGCGAACGCGACGGTGTACACGTGCTCGGGGTGCTCACCGGCGAACACCGCGTGGGTGTCGGGCAGCACGTGTGCGGGCCGCACCGCGGTCACGGCGCCGGGTGTCCCGCGCAGGTAGCGGGGCAGCTTGCACGGCCCGCGGCCGACCGGGCCCGCCGACGGTGCGGGCGGAGCGACGTCCGGGGGCTCGCGGCGGGCGCGGACCGGGTCGCCGGGGGCGAAG
>NZ_JAMXSG010000250.1:0-8892 GCF_024124365.1 Pseudonocardia sp. McavD-2-B | reverse complement strand
CGGCGGCGGACGCGCCGCGCGAACGCCGCCGCGCGCTGCTGCGCGCCGGGCGCGAGGCCGGCTGCGAGGTCAGCGCGATGGCGGCGGCGCTCGGTGTCTCCCGGCACACCGCCTACGCCTGGTTGAAGGACTGACCTTCCGGCGGAGAGACTGCGCGGGCGTGCGCACCGCAACGGAGGGGGAAGGCGTGCTGGTCTCGACGGCCGTACGGACGGCGACGAAGCGGCTCATCCCGCTGCTCGCCCTGGCCTATCTGCTGAACTACATCGACCGGGTCAACGTCGGGTTCGCGTCGCTGACGATGAACGCCGACCTGGGCCTGTCCGCGGCCGCCTACGGCCTGGGCGCCGGGCTGTTCTTCATCGGGTACTTCTTCTTCGAGGTCCCGTCCAACGTGATCCTGCACCGGGTCGGCGCCCGGATCTGGATCGCCCGGATCATGGTGACCTGGGGCATCGTCGCGTCGTCGACGGCGTTCATCCAGGGCGAGATCGGCTTCTACGTCGTGCGGGTGCTGCTCGGCATCGCCGAGGCCGGCTTCTTCCCCGGCATCATCCTGTACCTGACCTACTGGTTCCCGAGGGTCGAGCGGGCACGGATCGTCGCGCTGTTCTTCCTGGCCGTGCCGCTGTCCTCGGTGGTCGGCGGGCCGCTGTCGACGTGGCTGATCTCGGTCGGCGACGGGGCCCTGGGCTTCGACGCCGGCTGGCGCTTCATGTTCTTCGTCGAGGGCATCCCGGCGGTGCTGCTGGGGATCGCGGTGCTGTGGCTGCTGCCGGACCGCCCGACCCGGGCCCGGTGGCTGCCCGCCGACCAGGCGGTCGCGCTGGAGGAGCGGATCGCCGCCGAGGACGCGGCGGCGGCCGGGCAGGACCGCGGCGTCGCCGCCGCCCTGCGCGACGGCCGGGTGGTGGCCCTCTCGGTGGTCTACTTCGGGATCGTGTTCGGGCTCTACGTGCTGGCGTTCTTCCTGCCCCAGATCGTCGCCGGGTTCGAGCAGCAGTTCGGCGCCGACTACTCGCTGGTCGAGGTCGGTCTGATCACCGCGGTGCCGTACGCGATCGCGTCGGTGACGATGGTGCTGTGGGCCCGGCACTCCGACCGCAGCGGTGAGCGGGGGCTGCACGTGGCCGTCCCGGCCGTCGTCGGGGCGGTCGCGATCGCGGGCGCGCTGTACATGGACTCACCGCTGCTGGTCATGGTGTGCGTGACCGTCTGCGCGATCGGGGTCTTCGCCGCCATCCCGCCGTTCTGGGCGCTGCCGAACGCGTTCCTCACCGGTGCCGGGGCGGCCGCCGGGATCGGGTTGATCAACTCCTTCGGCAACCTGTCCGGGTTCGCCGGGCCGTTCGTCGCCGGGTGGCTGAAGGACCTGACCGGCGACTCCCGCGCCGGGATGTGGGTGGTCGCGGTGATGATGCTGATGTCCGCCGCGATCGTGCTCGGCTTCCGCCGGACGGCGCAACGGGTTCCGGCGGCCGATGCAGCCGACCGGGCCGGCGATCATCAACAGTGATGAACCGGTCAAGGATTCCGGAAACGGCGACGTAATCTCGGTGGCCGGGGCGGCGACAGGGGGTCGCGCGCTCCATTCATCGGGGGCGACGAGAATGACGCAATTCCTGCTGTCTGCGGCCGAGGAACAGGACGGGCCGAGTGGGACGACCATTCTGGTGATCCTCGGCGCGGTGGCCCTTGTCCTCTATATCGGGTCGCTCTACCTGCATCCCCTCACCCGGTGCGGGCGCTGCAAGGGCAGCCCGCGACACTACGGCGCACTCGCCACGAAGTCCTGGCGGAACTGCGGTGCGTGCAACGGCTCCGGCCGCGAGACCCGGCTCGGGGCACGCATTCTGGGAATCGAACCCTGAATGGTTCAGTATCCGATCGCGCTCGCGTAGTGGACCGCGCCGAAGGCGACGGCGGAACCGGTCACGGCGAGGGTGACCACCGCGAAGGGCCAGGCAGGGCGCCGTTCGACGATGCGCAGGACGGTCATGGCGAGCCCGGCGACACCGGCGGCGGCCGCGATCACCAGCGACCCGCCGACCGAGACGAGGACCGCCGAGGAGCTGCACGTCCGCGGCGGACAGTAGTCGAGGAACGCGACGAGGAAGACGGCGCCGAACACGCCCAGTGCGACGAGCATCCCGGTCGCGGCCAGCGCGGCCCCGGACAGCGCGGCGTCCCAGCGGATGATCGGCCGACGCCCCGCTTCCGGACGAGCGGGACCGGTCGACAGCATGACGTCAACGGTACCGCTACCGCCCGGTACAGGACAGATCGGACATCCATCGTCACCGTTCGGTGAGCGGCCGGGCGCTGCCTCCGGCCTGACAACCGGGGCACCAGAACAGGTTCCGCGTGCGGACCTCGGCGTGCGCGATCGGGGCGCCGCAGACCAGGCAGGGCTGTCCGGTGCGGCGGTAGGCGTAGACGACGCTGGCGCAGACCGCGCCGCGGTCGGGGGGCGCCAGCTGGGCCGGGTCGTGCTCGGGGCGCAGCGTCTCGATCCGGCCGCGCCGCTCGCCGTCGCGGAGCATCTCGGTCAGGTCGTCCCAGAGCAGGGCGAAGGACCGGTCGTCGAGGTCGCGGGCCGGGGTCATCGGATCCAGTCCGGTGCGGAACAGCGTCTCGGCGCGGAAGACGTTGCCGATGCCCGCGATCACCGACTGGTCCATGAGCAGGGCGGCCAGCGGGACACGGGAGCGGGCGAACCGCTCCCGGACACGCGCCGGGTCCGCGTCGTCGCGCAACGGGTCCTCGCCGAGGCGGGCCCGCAGCTCCTTCACGCCCACGTCGTCCAGCAGTTCGCAGGCGGCCGGGCCGCGCAGGTCGGCGTAGTGCGTCTCGCCGACCATCCGCATCCTGACCTGGCCGCGGGGCGGCTCCTGGGGGAGCGTCCGGTTCGGGAACCGGCCCCACAGTCCGAGGTGGACGTGCACGGTGGTGTCCGGCCCGTAGTGCTGGAACAGGTGCTTGCCGTGGGCCTGCACGTCGACCAGCACCCGCCCGTCGACGATCTCGGCGCCGGTGGTGAACCGGCGCTGCGGGCTGGAGACGGCCACCGGCCGTCCGGCGTAGCGGCGGCGCTGCAGCCGCGCGAGCCGGTGCACGGTGTGTCCCTCGGGCATGCGGAGGGATCCCCCGTGCGGGCGGGTACTACTCCCCCGCGGACACACCCACCGCGTGCCGGGCGGGCGTGCGACCGCGTCCGGCGACGAGCGCGTCGACGGAGAACCGGCCCGGTCCGGTCGCGGCCAGCGCGAGTCCACCGGCGGCGATCACGCCGACCAGCTCCCAGCCGCCCGAGTCGACGAACGGGTTCAGGCCCACGTGCGCGAAGAGGTAGGCCCCCGCCATCGCGACGACGACGGCCAGCCCCGCCACGGTCGTCGCGGCACCGGCGATCAGCAGCAGACCGCCCCCGAGCTCGGCCGCGATGACGAACAGCGCGGAGACCGTGGGCAGCGGGATGCCCATGCCGGCGAAGCTCGACGCGACCCCGCCGACACCACCCGAGAGCTTCTGCAGGCCGTGGGCGACGAGGACGACGCCGACGAGCAGCCGGACGAGCAGGAGTGCGGTGTCGGAGAGCGGCGCGGGGAGCGGTCGCATGGGTTCCTCTCGATTGTTGAACTTTCACGCTTGCGCTCCCGAGGCTAACAGGATCGTCGCAACGGCGTAGTCGTGGCGACCTGCTCCTGCCCGCGCCGCCGTCACCCCTCCGGTTGCGCCGCGGCACGGCGGGAGATCAGCTGGACCCGTGCCCGAGTTCTCGACGCTGTCCCACCTGGAGTGCTCCCGTACCGGCGAGGTCCTCGACGCCGACACGGTGCAGGGCACCTCGGCCTCCGGTGCCCCGCTGCTCGCCCGCTACGACCTCGACCGGGCCCGGACGCTGGTGACCCCGGCCGACATCGCCGCCCGCCCGCCGGACCTGTGGCGCTACCACGAGGTGCTGCCCGTGTGGGACCCCGCGCACGTGGTGACGATGGGCGAGGGCATGACCCCGCTGCTCCCGCTCCCCCGTGCCGGTGCCCGCCTCGGGCTGCCCGGCCTGCGGATGAAGGACGAGGGGCTGGTCCCGACCGGGGCGTTCAAGGCGCGCGGCGCCGCCGTCGGGGTGTCCCGGGCCGCCGAGCTCGGAGTCCGGGCGGTCGCGATGCCCACCAACGGCAACGCCGGTGCCGCCTGGGCCTGTTACGCCGCGCGCGCCGGGCTCGGTGCGCTGATCGCGATGCCGGTCGACGCCCCGGAGATCACCCGGCGCGAGGTCGTCGTCTCCGGCGGGGAGCTGTACCTGGTCGACGGCCTGATCGGCGACGCCGGGAGGCTCGTCGCCGACGCCGTCGCCCGCCGCAACTCCGCCGGGGCGGGGTACCAGGACACCTCGACGCTGCGCGAGCCCTACCGCATCGAGGGCAAGAAGACGATGGGCTACGAGATCGTCGAGCAGCTCGGCTGGCGCTGCCCGGACGTCATCCTCTACCCCACCGGCGGCGGCGTCGGGATCATCGCGATCCACAAGGCCCTGGCGGAGATGCGGGAGCTCGGCTGGATCTCCGGCCCACTGCCCCGGCTCGTCGCGGTGCAGGCCACCGGCTGCGCGCCGATCGTCGACGCGTTCGAGGCCGGGCTGCGCGAGTCGACGGCCCCGGCCGACCCGCACACGGTCGCGTTCGGGATCACCGTGCCCCGGGCGCTGGGCGACTTCCTCGTCCTCGACGCCGTGTACGACACCGGCGGGACCGCCGTCGCCGTCTCCGACGACGAGCTGCTCGCCGCCGAGCACGCCCTCGCCCGCGACGAGGGCACCTGGATCTGCCCGGAGGGCGCGGCCTGCGTCGCCGCGGCGGGCCGGCTGCGGGAGTCGGGGTGGCTCGACGGGTCGGAGACGGTCGTCGTGCTGAACACCGGCAGCGGCCTTATCTACCCCGACACCGTGACCGCCGACGCGCCGGTGCTGGCGACGGACGGGCGCATCCCGTGACCCACGGCGACCTCGTCGTGATCACCGGTAGCCTGCGCACGTGTCACTCCTGCGACCCGGATCCGAGCCGTCACCCGCACCGCTCTCGCGGTACTGGCGGACCTACGTGGCCGAGTGCACCGAGCAGGTGCAGCGCTTCCACCGGATCACCACGGTGATCTCGGCGATGCAAGTGCGGACGTGGCTCACCGAGATCGGCAAGCGGCTGGACTCCGAGCTGGAGGCGGTGCAGCGCCTGGCCGCCGTCGGCGACTCGATCGAGCCGGCACGGTTCCGGCTCACCGAGCCGCCCGCGAAGCGGATCGCCGCCCGGTTGAACAAGGCCAAGGCGTCGCTGAAGCAGTCGGTCGACCAGGCCGCGGAGATCGCCGAGCAGGCGGTGCTGGACCCGACCCACGACGACGTCCGGGTACACCTCAAGGTCCTCAACGAGCAGGTCGGGCGGCTCGCGATCGCCGCCCCGATGGAGGACGAGCCCGCCGACCGCCCGCGTCGCCGCCGGTGGGGCCGCACGGCGTCCTGACCCCGGCGTCGGGCCCGTGTCCGCCCCCGGGGCCGGCCCCGCGTCCGGCGCGCGGGTGACCGCGGGCGCCCGCACACTCGGGTGATGGACATCGAGGCCCTGCACCCGGTCGGCGCCCGCGTCACCGGGACGTCCCTGCCCGACCTCGACCCGGACGCGCTCGGGGCGCTGCTCGCCGAGCACGGCGTCCTCGTCCTGCCCGGTCAGGACGACGTCGGCGACGACGACTTCCTCGCCTTCCTCCGCGGTCTCGGCCCGCTGGCGTTCACCACCGGTGAGACGCCGCTGGAGACCCACCCGGACCTCAACGTGATCTCCAACGTCGGCCGCGACACCCCGCCGCGCAGCTCGTTCCACGTCGACACCAGCTACGTCGCGGCCCCGCCCGCCTACACCGCGCTGCGGGCGGTGACCGTCCCCGCCCGGGGCGGCGCGACGCAGTTCTCCAACCAGTACCGCGCCTACGAGACGCTCCCGGAGCCGCTGCGGACCCGGCTCGACGGCCGCAGCATCCGCCACGTCGTCACCGGGCTGTCCCCCGACGACGCCGGTACCGAGACCGAGGCCTGGCACCCGGTGTTCCGCCCGCACCCGCGCACCGGCCGGACCGCGCTCTACCTGTCGACCGCGGCCCGCTGCGCCGAGGTCGGCGGGATGGACACCGAGGAGTCCGCGGCGACCGTGCGGGAGCTGATCGAGCACTCGACGCGGCCGGACAACGTGCTGGACCACCGGTGGGCACCGGGCGACGTCGTGATCTGGGACAACGCCTGCGTGCTGCACCGCGCCGATCACGCGGGCGTCGTCGGGGACCGGGTCATGCACCGCGGCATGGTGCGCGAGCACGTCCGGCCCCGCGCCGCCCGCTGAGTTCCCGTCGCGCACCCGGACGCGGTCGCCGCACCCGCCGCGGAGGTGCGCGGGCCACCTGCGGGGTGCGACGGCGCGACCCACCGGCGGCGGGAGCCGGATCAGCGGTCGGAGCCGGGTGGGGCGGTGGTGCGGGCGGCGGCGCGGGTGACGGCGTCGGCGAACAGGTCGGCGACGCCGATCCCCGCGGCCTCGGCCATCGTGACGACCACCGAGGTGCGGGCGAACGAGCAGTACAGCCCGGCCTCCAGGAACCAGGGCCGGCCGTCGGGGTCGATGCGGAAGTCGAACAGCCCGTAGTCGCGGCAGCCCAGGGCGCGGAACGCCGCGCGGGCGGCGTCCTGCACCGGCCGGGTGACCGGGTCGCCTGCGTCGACGATCCAGGACCGGGCGTCCTTCGCGACCAGGCGCAGGTCGCCGTCGCCGGTGCGGGCGAGCTTGTCGTCGGCGAGGCGGACCGGCTTGTCGACCGCGTCCATCCGGTACTCCTCCAGCGGCAGGCCGACCAGGTCGCCGTCGCGCTCCACCACCGCGCACCGGACCTCGCGGCCCAGCGGCACGAACTCCTCGACCAGGGCGCGGTCGCCGTGGACCAGGGCGGCCTTCACCGCCACCTCGAACCCGTCCGGGTCGTGGACGAGGGTGACGCCGACCGAGTTGTCGGTGTCCGCCGGCTTGACGACGGCGGGCGGCCGGACCGTCGGCGCCTGCCCGGCGCGCACCGTCTCCCCCGCCGGGACGGCGACCCCGCCCTCCGCGACGACCGCGCGGGCCAGGGCCTTGTCCGCGCCCAGCGCCATGACCTCCGGGGTGTTGCCGACATAGCCGATCCCGAGGAGCTCGAACAGCGCCCGGTGGTGGGTCATCCCGGGCCGGCAGAACATCTGCGGCACCATCACGTCCACCTCCGCTCGGGCGATCTCGGCGACCGCCTCGGGGAGGGTCCGCAGTGGCGCGGCAGCGATCTGCTCCGGGTCGAGCCCGGCCGGGAACCGCCAGCCCTGCGGCGTCACGTACGCGACGACGAACTCGTAGCGCGCCGGGTCGGCGGTCGCGGCGAGGCAGTCCGCGGCGTAGAGCCGGGACAGGTCGCAGAAGAACTCGTCGACGCCCGAGCCGACGAGGTGCAGGACACGCAGCACGGTTCAGTCCCCCGCCGGTTCGACGAGCTTGCCGATGTTCACGTCGACGGTCACCCACGGCCGTCCGCGCAGCAGGTTGCCCAGCAGCAGCGAGGCGATCTGCAGGTGCGGGACCAGCAGGAACGGCAACGGGTCGTGCACGTCGAGCAGCGCCTCCCGACCGTCGCGCACGATCCGCAACCGTTCCCGCCACGACCCGGGGTCGCCGAGGAGCCGGCCCAGCTCGTGGTGCAGCCAGTAGGTCGGCCGGGTCGCCGGTGCCGGCACGAGTGTGCCGGCGCCGGCGTCGAGGTAGGCCGCGGCGACACCCGGGTGGTCGTGGAACAGGGTGATCGCGGAGTGGGTGCGCGGGTTGCACTCGATGGCCAGGACCCGGCCGTCGGGTGCCTCGATGAAGTCGAACGACAGCTGCCCGGTCACCCCCAGCTCGCCGCAGAACCGCCGCACCCAGTCCTCGATCGCCGGGTGGTCGACGTGGTCGTAGTTGAGGAGGAAGCTCGACGACGGACAGCAGCAGTACAGGCGGACCTCGCCGTCGCGGACGGTGGCGTGGGTGCAGTACTCGGTGCCCTCGACGAACTCCTGCAGGATCCAGGGGTTGTCCGGTGAGATCGGCAGGGTCGCCACGAACGCCGCGGTCTCGGCGCGGGTCGGGCGCGGCAGCCGGGTCAGGTCGCGGCGGCGCACCGGGTCGTAACGCAGCGACTTGAGGATCCAGGTGCGCCCCGGGGTGGCGGCGAAGTCGTGGTCGACGACCTGCGCCGGGTCGGTGATGCGCCGCGCCGCGGGCACCGGCAGGCCGAACCCGGCGGCGGTCGCGGTGAACCGGTGCTTGTCGTCGAGCATCGCGACGACGTCGGCGTCGGGGTGCACGACCGCGCAGAACGGTTCGAGCAGCCGCTTGGCGTCGGCGTCGTACCAGCTCGCGACGGGGCTGCACACCGGCACGTACACGTCGGCCCCCTCCCGGCGGGCGATGTCGGCGAGCGCGTGGGCGTAGCCCGGCGCGTCCGGGGCGGGGACGACGTGGAACGCGTCGACCGCCCGGGAGAACCGGTGCCCGGTGAAGCGGTAGCGGGCCTGCTCGACGAGCACGACCCGGCGGCCGGCACGGTGGAAGGCCCGTGCCAGCTCCAGCGCCTTGGTCATCTTCCCGCCGCTGAGCAGCACGGTCAGCGGCCGGTGCGGCCGGGCCCGCTCACGTCGGCGCAGGAGCCCGGCCAGCGCGGCGACGCCGGTGATCGCCAGGTCGGCGGGCAGGGCGGCGGTGAGCAGGGCGAGGGTGCCCGCGGTACGGACCCGGGTCGCCGCCGTGCCCTCGCGCGGGGCGCCGTCGCGGCCGGTGCCCAGCGCACGCCCGGCGA
>NZ_JAMXSG010000024.1:0-33752 GCF_024124365.1 Pseudonocardia sp. McavD-2-B | reverse complement strand
TGGCGCGCCGTGCCAGCGCCACCGGGCCGGCGCGGGCACACCACGCCACGACGCCCGGCCGGTGTGGTGCAGCAGCGCCCCGGCCGGGTCGTCGCCCGCGTCGACGTCCGGCCACAGCCGGGCGAGTACGCCCCGGCACGGCGCCGCCGGCAGCGTCCACGCCGGGTCGGTGGTCCGGGTGATGTCGTGGGTGTGCACCAGGACCTCGGTGACGCCCATCGCGGCGAACCCGGCGGCGTCTGCGTCGCCGTAGGGGTGCCAGCCGCGCACCCCGCCGGGTGCGGTCCGGACGGCGGCGGCGAGCATCGCCCCGCCGGTCGCGACGACCTGCAGCAGCCCGGCGGTGCCGACGGTGTCGGGCACCACGATCTCGAACGGCGGATAGTCGTCGGGCGGGGCGATCGCCACCTGGGCGGCGTAGCCGAACAGGTCGTCCGCGACGTGCACCACGGTGTCGCGGCACGACCAGTCCAGCGGTCCGGCCGGGGCGGACCAGCCGTCGTCGGGTACCGCCCCCAGGGCTCCGACCATCATCGTCACCGCGTTCTCGACGTCGTCCGCGCGCATCGGTGAACCGTGCCCTGCGGGCGGGCACCCGGGCCAGCGCATTAGGCTTCCGCGGTGGCCCACGAGGACGAACGCATCGCACTGCTGCTCGACTACGAGAACCTCGCGATCGGCGCCCGCGACGGGCTCGGGGTCGTCCCTTTCGACTTCGGCCCGGTGGCCGACGCGCTCGCCGAACGCGGGCGGGTGGTGGTCCGCCGCGCCTACGCCGACTGGTCCTCCTTCGACGAGGACCGCCGCCTGATGGCCCGCGCCCAGGTGGAGCTCATCGAGATCCCGCAGCGGATCGGCGGCTCCCGCAAGAACGCGGCGGACATCAAGCTCGCCGTCGACGCGATCGAGCTCGCCTACGAGCGGGAGTTCATCACCACCTTCGCCATCGGCACCGGCGACTCGGACTTCACCCCGCTCATGCACAAGCTGCGCGAGCTGGACAAGCGCGTGATCGGGATCGGGGTGCAGTCCTCGACCTCGGCGTTGCTGCCGCCCTCCTGCGACGAGTTCCTGTTCTACGACCGGCTCCCCGGTGTCGAGCCGACCCAGGCGCCCGCACCGCCGCGTCGTCGCCGGGGGAGTCCGCGCCCCGCCCCGGCCCCGGCCGCGGGACCGGTCGCGACCCCCGCCCCGGTCGCGGTCCCGGAGCCGGAGCCGGTCGTTCCGCCGGACCCGTTCGACGTCACGTTCTCCGACGGGCGCGACGACACCGCCACCACCGGGGCCGAGGAACGCGACGTCGCGGGCCTCGTCGTCAGCACCCTCGTCGGACTGACCCGCCAGGCCGACGGCCCGGTCCTGGCGTCGCGGCTCAAGCGCGCGATCCTGCGCAAGGACCCCACGTTCGACGAGGCCGACCACGGCTTCCGCGGTTTCGGCGAGCTGCTGCGCCATCTGCAGGATCGCGGTGCGGTCACGCTGACCACCGGTGCGGCGCAGGGTGACCCGGAGGTGGCGCTGCCCGACGACCCGGACGCCGACCACGACGCGTTCGCGCTGCTCGTCGACGTGGTGCGCGGGATCGCCGCGGCTGGGGACCCGCCGCAGCTGTCCGGGCTGAAGAACCAGCTCCGCAAGCGGGTCCCGGACTTCTCCGAGAAGCGCTACGGCTTCGGCAGCTTCCTGTCCTTCGCGAAGGCGGCCCGCGCCCGGGACCTCATCGCGATGGAGTGGAGCGACGACACCGGCGACTACGTGCTGCGTCCGACGTCCTGACCGCAGACGACCGCGCCCCCGCCGACGTGGTCGGCGGGGGCGCGGTCGCGGTACTGCGGGGACTCAGCGGCCTGCGGCCTTGCGGGTCCCGCGCTGGAACAGCTTGCCCGCGCGCGAGGTGACCGCACCGGTCACCCCGAACGCGGTGGCGACCGCCCCGGCGGCGACGCGGCTGGTGAACCGGATCGGGTTCAGCGGCTTGTAGACGCGCAGGGCGAAGTCGTCCAGCTGCGAGGCTGCCCGCTCGCCGTTCTCGTAGAGCCGGCGGGCCAGGCGGGCCCCGGTGTCGTCCAGGTCGTCCTCGACGCGGGCGCTCACGCGCGCGGTCCGGTCCGCGGTGCGCACCGCGGAGTCGGCACCCTGTTCGGCGACGGCCTTGACGGTGGCGGCGGACCGCTCCGCGGACGACGACACCTCGCCGGCGACCTGCTTGCCGGTGCGCTGGGCGTTCCCGGCCAACTGCTCGCCGGTGGCCTTCGCGGCCTCGGCGGCGGCCTTGCCCGCCTTCTTCGGGTCCTTGCCCTGGTCATCGACCTTGCGGGCTTCGGCGGCGACCTTGTCGGCGCCCTTCTTGACGGTCTCGCCGGCCTTCGCCGCGCTGTCACCGGTCTCGCCGGCGACCTTCTTGGCGGTGGTCCGCGTGTCGGCACCGATCTTGTCGGCGGCCTTGCCGGTGGTCTCGGCGGCCTTCGACGCGGTGTCACCGGCCGCGGTGGCGGTGGTGCTCGCGACGGCCTTCGTGGCGGTGCCGGCGTCGGCGTCGGCGTCGATGGAGCGGCGTTCGCGCACCGAGCCGTCGGTGCCGTACACGACGAGGTTGCCGCCGCCGTCGTTGGCGATGATCTCCACCGCCCGGGTGATGGCCTCGGCCTGGGTGCTCGTACGGGCACTCGGGCGCTGGGCGTCTTCCTTCTCGACGGTCCAGCCGTCGTCGACCGGCTTGACGTGGCGGTCGGCCATGGCGGGTTCCTCCCCTTTGCGGGACTCACGCGGGCGAACCGGGGTATCCGGATCGGTCTTCTCTCCCCGGAAATGCCCGATGATCGCTGTGCGTAAACGCAGGTCAGCGAGGGGTGGTGAGCGTCTCGTTCCGTCGCGCGACCGCGACCACGGCGGTCAGGGCGCCGAGGACCAGCGGTGTGACGACCAGCGCCCCGCCGTGCAGGACGAATGCCTGGGTGAGCGCCGCACCGACCATCAGCAGGACGAGCCCGGTGGCGGCCGGTACGGCCGAGCGCCGGGTGCACAGGCCGATCCCGCCGGCCAGCTCGAGGAACCCGACGACGTAGCGCAGCCATTGGCCGAGGCCGATCCCGTCGAAGATCGCGACGGCGAACGGGTCGCCCCAGAACTTCGGCAGCGCCGAGGCCAGGACGAAGAACAGGCCGAGCAGGATCTGCAGCACCCACAGCGCACGATGTGCGGCGACCGGCATACGACGGGTGGGGGAGGGGGCGGTCATGGTGGCCTCCGCGGGCACGGCCCCGGCGGTTCCGGAGCACTCACCGCCTACGACCGGCTGGCCCCGGAGAACTCATCGCCTCGCGCGGCGACCGGGGCGGGATACACCACCGGGCATCGGGCCCGCGGCGCGTGGCCGCGGTACCCGATGACCCGATGGTGCCCGGCATCGACAGGGGCTCCCGGTTCTGCAGATGCCGGTCACGGGGTTCAACGCCCGACCCGCCGTCGGGTTGTGGGTGCAGTGGCTCCTGTCTCGCCCGCCACCGTGAGCGGCGCCGCCCCCGCGACGGGCGGGAGCGGATCGCGGTGTGCGTCCGATGAGGAGCACTCCGTCACGATCGCCGGTAGAAGACCGGCGACGGACGGAGAGATCCAGGCCATACTCCTCGTATGCGCGATGAGCGGTGGCGGGTCGAGGTCGGTACGGAGAACGCGACGTGGCTGGCGACGCAGTGCCGCACCGCGATGCTGGCCCGGGAGTACCGGCCGGTCGACGTGGGCGACGGCGTCGTGGAGTTCGACCGGCTCGCCCTCGGCGCGATCCGCGAGCTCGGCGAGGAGGAGGACGGCTACATCTCCGACGACGCCGAGGGCGTGCGCATCTGGATCGGCGACGACGCCTACGAGCTCGAACGCCTCGACTGAGCCCGGGGACGATCCCGGGACGACGAAGGGCCCGGCCGCGAACGGCCGGGCCCTGTCGTCACGCCGGGTGGATCAGGCGATCTGCCGGTCGGTGGGGTCGATCGGGCGTGGCAGCACGGTGCGCCCGGTCAGGTACTCGTCCACCCCGGCGGCCGCGGACCGGCCCTCGGAGATGGCCCACACGATCAGGGACTGGCCGCGGCCCATGTCACCGGCGACGAACACGCCGTCGGCGGAGGACATGTAGCGGTCGTCGCGGGCGACGTTGCCGCGCTCGTCCAGGTCGACCTCGAGGTCGTTCAGCAGGGCGCCCTTCTCCGGGCCGACGAAGCCCATCGCGAGCAGCACCAGCTGCGCGGGGAGCTCCTGCTCGGTGCCCTCGACGGGCTCGAAGCCGTTGTCCCCGCGCTTGACCTCGACGATCCGGATGCCGGCGAGCTTGCCGTCGGCGTCCTTCACGAACTCGGTGGTGTTGACCGAGAACAGCCGGTCGCCGCCCTCCTCGTGCGCGGAGGACACCCGGTAGACCGTCGGGTAGGTCGGCCACGGCATGTTGTCGGTGCGCTGCTCGGGCGGGGTCGGCATGATCTCCAGCTGGGTCACCGAGCGCGCACCCTGGCGGTGCGAGGTGCCCAGGCAGTCGGCGCCGGTGTCACCGCCGCCGATGATCACGACGTCCTTGCCCTCGGCCGAGATCGGCGGCGCGTCCAGGTCGCCCTGCTGCACGTGGTTGGCCCACGGCAGGAACTCCATCGCCTGGTAGACGCCCTCGGCGTCGCGGCCCTCGGCGGGCAGGTCTCGCCACGCCGTCGCACCGCCCGCGAGGACGACCGCGTCGAAGTCGGCCCGCAGCTGCTCGACGGTGACGTCGGTGCCGACGTCGACCGAGGCCCGGAAATGGGTGCCCTCGGCGACCATCTGCTCCAGGCGCCGGTCCAGGCGCGCCTTCTCCATCTTGAACTCGGGGATGCCGTAGCGCAGCAGTCCGCCGATGCGGTCGGCCCGCTCGAACACGACGACGTCGTGCCCGACCCGGGTCAGCTGCTGGGCGGCGGCCAGCCCGGCCGGCCCCGACCCGATGACGGCGACCTTCTTGCCGGTCTTCACCTCGGGCACCTGCGGGGTGACCCAGCCCTCGTCCCACGCCTTGTCGATGATCTCGATCTCGACCTGCTTGATCGTGACCGCGTCGTCGTTGATGGCCAGCACGCACGCCGCCTCGCACGGGGCGGGGCACAGCGTCCCGGTGAACTCCGGGAAGTTGTTCGTGGCGTGCAGGCGCTCGATCGCCTCGCGCCAGTCGTGGCGGTAGACCAGGTCGTTCCACTCGGGAATGAGATTCCCGAGCGGACAGCCCTGGTGGCAGAACGGGATGCCGCAGTTCATGCAGCGCCCGGCCTGGGACTCCAGGGTCTTCGTCGGGAAGTCCTCGTAGACCTCGCGCCAGTCCATCAGCCGCAGGTCCACCGGCCGCCGGGTGGGCGTCTGCCGGGGAGTGGTCATGAAGCCCTTGGGGTCACCCATGAGCAGCCTCCATGATCGCCTGGTTGACATCGCGGCCCTCGCGCTCGGCGTTCTCCGTCGCGAGCAGCACGCGCTTGTAGTCCTTGGGCATGACCTTGCCGAACCGCTCGACCGCGTTGTCCCAGTCGGTGAGCAGCGCGTGCGCCACCGCCGAGCCGGTCTCGGCGTGGTGCCGCTCGACGAGGTCGTGCACGATCGACCGGTCCTCGTCCGAGAGCGGGTCGAGGTCGACCATCTCCGGGTTGACCCGGTTCTTGTCGATGTCGAGCAGGTAGGCCACGCCCCCCGACATCCCGGCCGCGAAGTTGCGCCCGGTCCGCCCGAGGACGACGACCCGGCCACCGGTCATGTACTCGCAACCGTGGTCACCGACGCCCTCGACGACGGCCACCGCGCCCGAGTTCCGGACGCAGAACCGCTCGCCGACGACACCGCGGATGAACATCTCGCCCGAGGTCGCGCCGTAGCCGATCACGTTGCCGGCGATGACGTTCTCCTCGGCGGCGAACGGCGACGACGGGTCCGGCCGCAGGGTCAGCCGGCCACCGGACAGGCCCTTGCCGAAGTAGTCGTTGGTGTCGCCGACCAGCCGCAGCGTGATGCCCTTGGGCACGAACGCACCGAAGCTCTGCCCGGCCGCGCCGGTGAACGTGATGTCGATCGTGTCGTCGGGCAGGCCCTTGCCACCGTGCGCCCGGGTCAGCTCGGACCCGAGCATGGTGCCGACCGTGCGGTTGACGTTGCGCACCGGCAGGTCCAGGCGGACCCGGTCGCCGTTGCGCAGCGCGCCCTCGGCCAGCTGGATCATGGTGTTGTCCAGCGCCTTGTCCAGGCCGTGGTCCTGCTCGCGGGTCCGCTTGCGCGGCGCGTCGTCCGGCACGTCGGCGATCCGGAAGATCGGCGAGAGGTCCAGGTGCTTGGACTTCCAGTGCTGGGCGGCGGAGTCGACGTCGAGCACGTCGGCCCGGCCGATCGCCTCGTCCAGCGAGCGGAAGCCCAGCTCGGCGAGGATCTCGCGGACCTCCTGCGCCACGAACTTCATGAAGTTCACGACGTACTCGGCCTTGCCGTTGAACTTCTTGCGCAGCTCCGGGTTCTGCGTCGCGACGCCGACCGGACAGGTGTCCAGGTGGCAGACGCGCATCATGATGCAGCCCGAGACCACCAGCGGGGCGGTGGCGAAGCCGTACTCCTCGGCGCCGAGCAGCGCCGCGATGACGACGTCGCGCCCGGTCTTGAGCTGGCCGTCGGCCTGGACCGTGATCCGGTCGCGCAGCCCGTTGGCCATCAGCGTCTGCTGGGTCTCGGCCAGGCCGAGCTCCCAGGGACCGCCCGCGTGCTTGATCGAGGACAGCGGCGAGGCGCCGGTGCCGCCGTCGTGGCCCGAGATGAGCACGACGTCGGAGTGCGCCTTGGACACGCCGGCCGCCACGGTCCCGACGCCGACCTGGGACACCAGCTTCACGTGGATGCGGGCCCGCGGGTTGGCGTTCTTCAGGTCGTGGATGAGCTGCTTGATGTCCTCGATCGAGTAGATGTCGTGGTGCGGCGGCGGCGAGATGAGGCCGACGCCCGGCGTCGAGTACCGGGTGGTCGCGATCCACGGGTAGACCTTGCCGCCGGGCAGCTGGCCGCCCTCACCGGGCTTGGCGCCCTGGGCGATCTTGATCTGGATGTCGTCGGCGTTGACCAGGTACTCGCTGGTGACGCCGAACCGGCCGGACGCCGCCTGCTTGACCGCGCTGCGGCGCGAGTCGCCGTTCGGGTCCGCGGTGAAGCGGTCCGGGTCCTCGCCGCCCTCACCGGTGTTGGACCGGCCGCCGATGCGGTTCATCGCGATCGCCAGGGTCTCGTGCATCTCCTGGGAGATGGAGCCGTAGGAGATCGCACCGGTCGCGAACCGGGTCATGATCGACTCGATCGACTCGACCTCGTCGACGGACACGGGCTCGCGCAGGCCGTCCTTGAACGTGAACAGGCCGCGCAGCGTCATCAGCTTCCGCGCCTGGTCGTCGACGGCCTTCGTGTACTCCTTGAAGACCTCGTAGCGCCCGGCCCGCGTGGAGTGCTGCAGCTTGAAGACGGTCTGCGGGTTGAACAGGTGCAGTTCGCCCTCGCGACGCCACTGGTACTCGCCACCGACCGGCAGCGCCCGGTGCGAGGCACGGACGTCGTCGGCGGGGTAGGCGCGGCGGTGGTGGGAGAGGACCTCCTCGGCCAGGACGTCGAAGCCGACGCCGCCGATCCGCGACGCGGTGCCGCGGAACGCCGAGTCGATGACCTCGGAGCCCAGGCCGACGGCCTCGAAGATCTGCGCGCCGGTGTAGGACGCGACCGTCGAGACACCCATCTTCGACATGGTCTTGCGGACGCCTTTGCCGAGCGCCTTGACCAGGTTCTTCGCCGCGGTCCGGCCGTCGACACCCGGGACGTCGCCGCGCTCGGCGAGGTCCTCGACCGTGGCCATCGCCAGGTACGGGTTCACCGCGGAGGCGCCGTAGCCGAGCAGCAGCGCGATGTGGTGCACCTCGCGGGCGTCCGCGGACTCCACGACCAGCCCGACGCGGGTGCGCGAGCGTTCCCGGACGAGGTGGTGGTGCACGGTGCCGGTGAGCAGCAGCGACGGGATCGGCGCGTGCTCGGCGTCCACCCCGCGCTGGGACAGCACGATCAGGCGGGCCCCGTTCTCGATCGCGCGGGACACCTCCTGCTTGATCTCGGCCAGCCGCGACAGCATGCCCTTGCCGCCGTCGCGGGCGGTGAACGTGCCGCGGACGACGTGCGAGGCGAAGCCGGGGAACTCCCCGTCGTCGTTGATGTGGACGATCTTCGCCAGGTCGTCGTTGGTCAGCACCGGGAACGGTACGACGATCGTGCGGCAGTGCGCCGGCGTCGCGTCGAGGAGGTTCTGCTCCGGGCCGAGCTGGCTGAACAGCGAGGTGACGAGCTCCTCGCGGATCGCGTCCAACGGCGGGTTGGTGACCTGGGCGAAGAGCTGGATGAAGTAGTCGTACAGCTGACGCGGGCGCTCGGCGATGGCCGCGATCGGCGCGTCGTTGCCCATCGAGCCGATCGGCTCGGCCCCGGTGACCGCCATCGGGCGGAGCAGGACGTTGAGCTCTTCCTCGGTGTAGCCGAGGGCCTGCTGGCGCAGGTTGAGCGTCTCGTGGGTCGGGGTCTCGCGGGTACGCGCGGGCAGTTCGTCGAGCCGGATCAGACCGGCGTGCAGCCAGTCGGTGTACGGCTGCTCGGCGGCCAGCGCGCCCTTGACCTCGTCGTCGTCGACGATCTTGCCGCGCTCGGTGTCGATGAGGAACATGCGGCCCGGCTCGAGGCGGCCCTTGCGGACGACCTTGTCGGGCGCGACGTCCAGCACGCCGACCTCGGAGGCGAGCACGACCAGGCCGTCCTCGGTGACCCAGTAGCGGGCCGGGCGCAGTCCGTTGCGGTCGAGGACCGCACCGATCTGGGTACCGTCGGTGAACGCGACCAGGGCCGGTCCGTCCCACGGCTCCATCAGCGTGGAGTGGTACTCGTAGAACGCCCGCCGGGCGGGGTCCATCTCGGTGTTGTGCTCCCAGGCCTCCGGGATCATCATCAGCACCGCGTGCGGCAGGCTGCGCCCGGACAGGTGCAGCAGCTCCAGGACCTCGTCGAAGGTGGCCGAGTCCGACGCGTCCGGGGTGACGATCGGGGTCAGCCGCGACAGGTCGCCGGGCAGGTTCGCGGACTCCAGCAGCGACTCGCGGGCCGCCATCCAGTTCCGGTTGCCGCGCAGGGTGTTGATCTCACCGTTGTGCGCCACGTAGCGGAACGGGTGCGCCAGCGGCCACGCCGGGAACGTGTTCGTGGAGAACCGCGAGTGCACGATCGCCAGCGCGGAGGTCACGCGCTCGTCGTTCAGGTCCGGGTAGAACGCGGCGACCTGCGGCTCGGCGAGCATGCCCTTGTAGATGACGGTGCGCGGCGACAGCGACGGGAAGTAGGTCTCGGTGTCGTGCTCGACCCGCTTCCGGAAGCAGAACGCGCGGCGCTCCAGCTCGATGCCGGCGGGCGCGTTCTCCGGGGCGTCCCCGGTCAGCTCCACGCCGCCGACGAACAGCTGGCGGAAGCCGGGCATCGCGTCCCGGGCGATGGAGCCCAGGTCCGCGGCGTCGGCGTCGGTCGGGATCTCGCGCCACCCGAGGACCGTGAGGTCCTCCTCGGCGGCGAGCGCGTCGATCCGCTCGATCGCCGCGGCGGCCTCGTCCTCGTCACGCGGCAGCATCGCGATGCCGGTGGCGTACGCGCCCTCCGCGGGCAGGTCGAAGTCGGTGACCTCGCGGTAGAACGCGTCCGGGACCTGGATCAGGATCCCGGCACCGTCACCGGTGTTGTACTCGGCGCCACGCGCACCGCGGTGTTCCAGGCGCAGCAGGGCCTCGATGGCCTTCTGCACGATGGCGTGGCTGCGCTTGCCGGTGACGTCGGCCAACATGGCCACACCGCAGGCGTCGTGCTCGTGATCGGCGGCGTACAGCCCACCGGGCGAGGGGCGACGCGTCTGGTCACTGATCGCGGCCAACTGCTCCTCCTGTCGTCTCGGTGCACCTGGAGTCACCCGCATCGGACGACCCGGACCGGGCAGCTCGCTGCGGTCCGAAGAAAGTTCTCAGAATACAGCGCGCAGCCCGAGTGGGACGTGCGACGAGGGCCGTTCAGGTGCACCGTGCCGCCGGGTGGGTGACCGGCGGACGGAATCCTCCTCCGGGCACGCCGAGCGGCCGGGCGCTGACTTCCAGTACCCGGCCATTCCTGCGGCACGGTTCGACCACACACCCCGGCGAGTGCGGTCTGGCGAGTGCACAGAGTCGCACGCCGCCACCGCGATGCGCTACTGAGAGCGGCCCACCGGTCCCGTGATGTGGATCGCTGACCATGCGAGCAGGTCGACGTTGCCGGCCCGTGTCCGGACGGTGAGCGAGGCGTGACCATCCGTCGGGAGCGGCGTGCTCCTGCATGGGATCGCCGCGGGCGTCCGAACCGTTACGCAGCGCGTCCCCGGGTCGGGCAGACTGCTCCCTCGTGAACGTGCCCCCGATCCGCGTCGCCACACCCGGGCCGCCGCCGACTTCACCCGAGCGGGTGACCGGCGGCCGGGTGGTGGAGGTACTCGCCGACGTCGCGACCATCGGTCCCTGGTTCGCGGTGGCGACACCCGCCGCCTCCGGGACCGTCCGGTGGGCCGACCTCTACGCCGCGCCGGTCCCCGGCGGCCCGGACCCGCTCGGCCGGCGGATCGGCGAGGTCACCACCGCGCTCGGCGGGGACCGGCGGATCGGGGCCTCGGTGGCGGTCATGGGGCTCGCGGCGCGGATCGTGTCGATGCCCTTCGCGACCGTGGCCCTGCACGGTGTGCTCCCGTCGCTCGGCGAGCTGCGCCGCGACCCCGGCGCCGCCGACCCGTGGGCGCCGAGCCTGTCCGCCGGGCCCACCGGCGTCGCCACCCCGGACGTCGCCGACGACCCGGCGGGCGCCGCGGACCTGCTCGCCCGCGAGCTCGCCGCCACCCACCTCGATCCGCTGTACGCCGCCGTCGCCGCCCGGGCCGTGGTGTCGCCGCGGGTGCTGCGCGGCAACGTCGTGTCCTCGATCGGCGGGGCGGCACGGGTGATGGAGGCCATGCGACGCCCGGACCGGCGCCGCTATCTGGCCCTGCTCGACGCGCTCGCCGACCACCCGGTGCTGCGCGGGCCGCTGCCGTCGGGGGCCACCGGCCGGCTGCTCCGCCTCGATGACACCGACGCGGACACCGAGTGGGCGTTCCGGCGCCGCTCCTGCTGCCTCTACGTCCGCGCCCCCGGCGGCGGGACCTGCGGCGACTGCGTGCTCGTCGGCCGGGCCTGATCCGGACCCACCGGACCAGGTCCTCCCGCGCACACCGCGCGGGGGCGGAGGGGATCAGGCAGGCAGCGCGATGTCGGCGACGGTCACCCGCACCCGGGCGTCGAGGCCGCAGACCGTCGCGACCTCCTCGGTCACCTCCCGGCGCACCCGCTCGGCCAGCTCGGCGCAGTGGGTGCCGAACCGCACCCCGACCGTCACCCGGATCTCGGCCTCGTGCCCGTGCACCGACGCGACCAGGCCCTGCACCCGCAGTTCCTCGGGGACCGGGTCACGGGGCAGCCAGTCCGCGGCCAGCCCCAGCAGGGTCTGCGCGACGTCGCCCATCAGCGCCGCCACCCCCGGCACCCGCCGGACCCGCCGCGCCGCCACCCGTGCGACGGCCAGGTCGGAGACGGTGACCGTCGTGCGCCCGCTCATGCCGGTTCCTCCCACAGGTCCTCGACCAGGATGTCGACCCCGGCGATCGGCACGCCGAGGGTGCGGTCCCCTGCCGAGATCATCATCTGCCGGACGCGCGCGGTGACCGAGGCGAGGTCGACCCCGAACCGGGCCGCGACGGTCACCCGCACCCACACCGCGGCCGGGTCGTCCCCGGAACCGTCCGGGGCGCGCAGCTGCTCGATCCGGCACCGACGGGCCCGCAGCCCGTCCATCGTGTCCACGACGTGCCGCAGCGCCGCCTCCGCGGTCGGCCTGCCCAGCCAGGCGTCCGGCCCCAGGGCGAGCAGCTCGTGCGGGCGCAGGTCCGCGACGACCGCGCCCATCACCTGCTCCAGCACCGACGGCGGCGGTCGCAGCGGCTCGGCCGCCATCCGCGCCACCAGCCCGCCGAGCCGGTCGTGGTCCGCGTGCGCGCGCATGCAGTGCGGGCAGGTCAGCTCGTGCTCGTCGAGCACGCCCGCCTCCGCGTGGTCCCAGACGTCGGCGGCGTCCCGGCCGCAGGCCAGCGGCTCGACGCGCTCCGCCCCGCTCCTCTCTACCGCCATGCCCGCATCCTCTCCGCCAGTGCCCCGCGCGCCCGGTGGATCCGGCCGCGGACGGCGGTCTCACCCGCCCCGGTGATCTGCGAGATCTCGCTGTAGCCCAGCCCCTCCAGCTCCCGCAGCACCCAGGCCGTGCGCTGGTCCTCCGGCAGCGACGCCACGGCCCGCGACAGGGCCGCCATCTCCGCGTCCACCTCGGCGGCCCGCTCCGGGGTGGGGGAGCGGTCGTCGGCCGGGGCGCCGGGCCCGTCGTCGGTCGGGAGCGGTTCGGTCCGTCGCCGCCGCCGGACCAGCGCGGTGCAACGGTGGGTGACGATCCGGTACATCCAGGTGGAGAAGGCCGCCTCGCCGCGGAAGGTGCCGATCCGCCGCCAGGCGTCGACGAGCGCGTCCTGCAGGGCGTCCTCGGCGTCGGTGGCGTCGCCGAGCACCCGGACCGCGACCCGGAACAGGGCGTTCTGATGACGGCGGGCCAGCTCCTCGAACGCGCCGACGTCGCCGTCCTGGGCCCGGACGACCAGCGTGGTCTCGTCCAGCGCGGCCCGCGACGGCACCCGCGCCGGCCGTGCCGACGGCACGCCGGTGCCCGGGGGCCCGGCGGCCGGTGGGCCGCTGACCTGTGCGTTCGCCATGGACGCCCCGTCGGGGTGTGGGAAGTGGAGGGTGGGGTAGTCCACCCGGTCAGCGACGGTAGCGACCGGCTCGCACCCTCGCCCGCCGGACACGCGATCAGGAAGCAGGTGAGCCCCATGGGTCTCGGAGACAAGATCAGCAACAAGGCCGAGGAGCTGGGTGGCAAGGCCAAGGAGGCCACCGGCAAGGCCACCGACGACAAGGACCTGCAGGCCGAGGGCAAGGCGGACCAGGCCACCGGCAACCTGAAGCAGGCCGGCGAGAAGCTCAAGGACACCTTCACGAGCTGACCCGCGCACGACGACGGCGGCGGCACCCGCAACGGGGTGCCGCCGCCGTCGTGTGTGGCTAGGGTCCGAGCCGTGACCGACCCCGCCGCAGGACCCGGCCCGCAGGCCGTCGCGGACGCCGTGCTCGCCCACCCGTCGGTGCTGCGGCTCGACGGCGGCCCGTTCGGCTCGATCGCGTCGTACCTGCCCGGGCACCGGGTCCAGGGTGTGCGGCTGGCCGACCCGGTGGAGATCGCCGTCGTCCTGCGGCTGGGCAGGCCGTTCGCCGTGGTCGCCGACGAGGTCGCCGACCGGGTCCGTGCCGTCCTCGGTGACGACACCCTGGCCGTCGACGTGACCGTCGCCGACGTCGGTGCGGGCGGGGCTCCGGGCGGGTCCGTCGCACCGTGACCCGCGCCCGGGCCGTCGCACGGTGACCGGGCTCGCCTAGACTCGCGCGAGCCCCGCCGTCACCGGGCGCGTCCCACGTACCCGGCGGCCGGTGGCACGGGACGCCCGGCGCAGAGCCGGGATCGTCCGGCGCCGGCGGGCGGGGCCACCGACCGGGGGCCGCGCGAGCCGCGGCCCGTTGCAGCACTCGTACCGCCCAAGGAGTTCCACCGTGAAGAGCACCGTCGAGCACCTCAGCCCGACGCGCGTCCGGATCAACGTCGAGGTGCCGTTCGACGAGCTCAAGCCCGACTTCGACCGCGCGTACAAGAAGATCGCCCAGCAGGTCCGCATCCCCGGCTTCCGCCCGGGCAAGGCGCCGGCCCGCATCCTGGAGGCCCGGATCGGCCGTGGCCCCGTCCTGGACGAGGTCGTGAACGCCGCGATCCCGGTGAAGTACCAGGAGGCCGTGGTGACGTCCGAGGACGTCAAGCCGATCGGCCGGCCCGACATCGAGGTCACCGAGATCGCCGACGGCGAGCGCATCGCGTTCACCGCCGAGGTCGACATCCGCCCCGAGATCACCCTCCCCGACCTGGACGGCCTGACCGTCGAGGTCGACGAGACCGAGGTGACCGAGGACGAGGTCACCGAGCAGCTCGACCAGCTGCGCGCCCGATTCGGCACCCTGGCGGGTGTCGAGCGTCCCGCGCAGTCCGGTGACTACGTCCAGATCGATCTCTCCGCCGCCGTCGACGGCGAGGAGATCGAGGAGGCCACCACCACCGGCTTCTCCTACGAGGTCGGCCAGGGCGGTCTCATCGACGGCATCGACGAGGCCCTCGAGGGCATGTCGGCCGACGAGGAGAAGACCTTCACCTCGAAGCTGGTCGCCGGTGAGCACGCCGACAAGGATGCGGAGATCACCGTCAAGGTGACCACCGTGAAGGAGCGTCACCTCCCCGAGGCCGACGACGAGTTCGCCCAGCTGGCCTCGGAGTTCGACACGCTCGACGAGCTGACCGAGAACCTGCGCGAGCGTCTGGGCCGGTCCAAGCGGATGGAGCAGGCCGCGCAGGCCCGTGACCGTCTCCTGGACAAGCTCGTCGAGGACACCGAGGTGCCGCTGCCGGAGTCGGTCGTCGCCGCCGAGGTCGAGACCCGCACCCACGACGCGGTGCACGCCTTCGACCACGACGAGGACAAGTTCGGCGAGTTCCTCTCCTCGCAGGACAAGACCCGCGAGCAGTTCGACACCGAGACGCGCGAGGAGGCCGAGAAGGCCGTCCGCTACCGCCTCGTGCTCGACACCCTGGCCGACCGCGAGGAGATCTCGGTCGGGGACCAGGAGCTCACCGAGCGGATCGTCTACCAGGCGCAGCAGTACGGCATGGCCCCGGAGCAGTTCGTCCAGCAGATCCAGCAGGCCGGCCAGCTCGGCGTGATCTACCAGGACGTCCGCCGCTCCAAGGCGCTGATCACCGCGGTGCGTGCCGCCACCGTCACCCTGCCGGGTGGCGAGGCCGTCGACCTGTCCGACCTGCTCGGGCCGGACGAGGACGAGACCACCGTCGAGGAGATCCCCGCGACCGGCGTGGACGGTGCCGACGACACCGCCGACGACGCCGCGGACACCACCGCCGACGAGACCTCCGACAAGGCCGACGCGAAGGCCTGATCGGCAGTCGTCGCGCGGTCCCGCACGACTCGTCGTGCGCTGTCGGCGAACATCGGGCGTCGTTCCCTACGCGGGGCATCCGCTCCGCGTAGGGTCGGCCCCGAACCGGTCCCCAACCGGACCGTGAACGGGTTCGCAAGACCCGACACCGGAGAACCGAGAGCGATCCAGAGGAAGACTCCGGGACCCTCTCCCGCGGCGTCCGCGCCACGGGGGCGGGCCCGACTTCGGAAAGCAGGGTGAAGTGAGCCAGCAGGACACCGGCCCGTCCGCGGGCCGCGGCACCGGGCCGCAGATGCGGTCCGGCATCAGCGCGATGTCGCTGTCCGACTCCGTGTACGACCGCCTGCTCCAGCAGCGCATCATCGTGCTCGGTCAGCAGGTGGACGCGGAGATCTCGAACCGCATCGCGGCGCAGATGCTGCTGCTCGCGGCCGAGGACCCGGACAAGGACATCGAGCTCTACATCAACTCGCCCGGTGGCTCGGTCACCGACGGCATGGCCATTTTCGACACGATGAACCTGATCCCGTGCGACGTGGCGACCACGGCGATGGGCATGGCCGCGTCGATGGGGCAGTTCCTGCTGTCGGCGGGCACCCCGGGCAAGCGCTCGGCGTTGCCGCACGCACGGATCATGATGCACCAGCCGTCCGCGGGCGTCGGTGGCACCGAAGCCGACATCACCATCCAGGCCGAGCAGTTCCGCCGCACCAAGCGGGAGATGGCGGAGCTGATCGCCCAGCACACCGGTCAGTCGGTCGAGACCATCGAGCGGGACTCCGACCGGGACCGCTGGTTCTCCGCGCCGGAGGCCAAGGACTACGGCTTCGTCGACCACGTCGTGACGCACGCCGGGCGGATCGGCGAGCAGAACGGGAGCGACAAGTGAGCACCTTCGACCCTCGCCACCCGGAGTCGATGACCGACCTGCGCGGCCCCGGAGGCTGGGCGCCGGACCCGGCCCGCTCCCGGTACGTGCTCCCGTCCTACGTGGAGCGCACCAGCTACGGGGTCAAGGAGTCGAACCCGTACAACAAGCTCTTCGAGGAGCGCATCATCTTCCTCGGTGAGCAGATCAACGACACCTCGGCGAACGACACCATGGCGCAGTTGCTGGTGCTCGAGTCGCTCGACCCGGACCGCGAGATCTCGCTGTACATCAACTCGCCGGGCGGGTCGTTCACGTCGCTGATGGCGATCTACGACACCATGCAGTTCATCCGTCCCGACATCCAGACCGTCTGCCTCGGGCAGGCGGCGTCGGCCGCGGCGGTGCTGCTGTGCGCGGGCACCCCGGGCCGCCGCATGGCGGTCGAGAACGCCCGCATCCTGATCCACCAGCCGGCCACGCAGGGCGTGTACGGCCAGGTGTCGGACCTGGAGATCCAGGCGGCGGAGATCTCCCGCATCCGCAAGCGGATGGAGGAGGTCATCGCGCGGCACTCGAACCGTTCCGCGGACCAGGTGCGCGAGGACATCGACCGGGACAAGATCCTCACGGCCGAGGAGGCCAAGGAGTACGGCCTGGTCGACGAGATCGTGCAGAGCCGCAAGCTGTCCGGTACCGCCGGCGGCAAGTGACACCCGGGTCACCGGCGGCCGGTTCCGGCCGCCGGTGACCGCCCGGCGACCCGCCGGGGAACCGGACACCGCTTCCGGTCCCCGTGCGGGCCGCGGGCAGGTACCGTCAATCCGCACGGGGCGACGGGCGCGACGCGAGAACGCCGGACCAGGACTGGGGATCGACACCTATGGCACGCATCGGCGACGGCGGGGACCTGCTCAAGTGCTCGTTCTGCGGGAAGAGCCAGAAGCAGGTCAAGAAGCTCATCGCCGGCCCCGGCGTCTACATCTGCGACGAGTGCATCGATCTCTGCAACGAGATCATCGAGGAAGAGCTGGCCGAGGCCGGTGAGGTCAAGCTCGACGAGCTGCCCAAGCCCACCGAGATCCACGAGTTCCTCGACCAGTACGTCGTCGGTCAGGCCACCACCAAGCGCACGCTGTCGGTGGCGGTCTACAACCACTACAAGCGCATCCAGGCAGGCGAGCGCAGCCGTGCCGCGGGCGGCGACGCCTCCGACGGCATCGAGATCGCCAAGTCGAACATCCTGATGCTCGGCCCCACCGGGTGCGGCAAGACCTACCTGGCGCAGACGCTGGCCAAGATGCTCAACGTCCCGTTCGCCATCGCCGACGCGACCGCCCTCACCGAGGCCGGCTACGTGGGCGAGGACGTCGAGAACATCCTGCTCAAGCTCATCCAGGCCGCCGACTACGACGTGAAGCGCGCCGAGACCGGCATCATCTACATCGACGAGGTCGACAAGATCGCGCGGAAGTCGGAGAACCCGTCGATCACCCGCGACGTGTCCGGCGAGGGTGTGCAGCAGGCGCTGCTGAAGATCCTCGAGGGCACCACCGCGAGCGTCCCGCCGCAGGGCGGCCGCAAGCATCCGCACCAGGAGTTCATCCAGATCGACACGACGAACGTCCTGTTCATCGTGGCCGGCGCCTTCGCCGGGCTGGAGCGGATCATCGGCGAGCGGGTCGGCCAGTCCGGTATCGGCTTCGGCGCCGACATCCGCTCGAAGAAGGACCTGGACTCCGCGGAGCGCTTCGCCGAGACCCTCCCCGAGGACCTGATCAAGTTCGGCCTGATCCCCGAGTTCATCGGCCGACTGCCGATCGTCGCCTCGGTGACCTCGCTCGACAAGGACGCCCTGGTCAAGATCCTGACCGAGCCACGGAACGCCCTGGTGAAGCAGTACCGCAAGCTCTTCGAGATGGACGGCGTGGAGCTGGAGTTCGCCGAGGACGCCCTCGACGCCGTCGCCGACCAGGCGATCCTGCGCGGCACCGGCGCCCGTGGCCTGCGGGCGATCATGGAGGAGGTGCTCCTCCCGGTCATGTACGACATCCCCAGCCGCGACGACGTGGCGAAGGTCGTCGTGACGGCACAGACGGTCAAGGACAACGTCAACCCGACGATCGTCCCGCGCCAGCCGCAGCGCCGGGAGCGCCGCGACCGCTCGGCCTGAGCCGCGGCCAGAACCGACCCGACGCCGGTCCCACCTGCAGGTGGGACCGGCGTTGTCGTTTCGAGACCCGCTCGGGTTGCTGCACCCCTCCGTACTACTTAGCGTTGCTCCGTCAACTACGACGGAGGGCGACATGTCCGGATTTCTCACGCGGGAGCGCATCGTTGCTCCACCCGGATGGAGCCGGTGGCTCGTCCCACCGGCCGCGCTGTCCATCCACCTGGCGATCGGCCAGGTCTACGCCTGGAGCGTCTTCAAGACCCCGCTGGCGAACGCACTCGACCTGTCGGGCGTCGCCACGGCGCTGCCCTTCACGCTCGGCATCATCATGCTGGGCCTGTCCTCGGCGCTGTTCGGCACGAAGGTCGACAGCAACGGCCCGCGCTGGGCGATGGTCGTCGCGTCGAGCTGTTTCGTCGCCGGGTTCCTGATCTCGGGTCTCGGCCTCTACGCCGAGCAGTACTGGCTGGTCGTGCTGGGCTACGGCTTCGTCGGCGGCATCGGCCTGGGCATCGGCTACATCTCGCCGGTCTCCACACTGATCAAGTGGTTCCCGGACCGCCCGGGCCTGTCCACCGGCCTGGCGATCATGGGCTTCGGCGGCGGCGCGCTCATCGCGACCCCGCTGACGAACTCGCTGCTGTCGGCGTTCGGCGGTTCCGGTGACGGGGCCACCTCGGCCGGCATCGGGTCCACGTTCCTCACGATGGGCCTGATCTACCTCGTCTTCATGTCGGTCGGCTGGATCCTCATCCGGGTGCCCGCCGAGGGCTGGACGCCGCCGGGCTGGGACCCGTCGACGGCCAAGAAGAGCGGGATGATCTCGACCGGCAACGTCTCGGCGAACACCGCGATCCGCACGCCGCAGTTCTGGCTGCTGTGGGTTGTGCTGTGCTTCAACGTCACCGCGGGCATCGGCATCCTGGAACGGGCCTCGCCGATCTTCCAGGACTTCTTCGCGGAGAACGGGGCCACGGCCACCCTCGCCGCGGCGGCGGGCGGGTTCGTCGCGATCCTGTCGCTGGCGAACTCGGCCGGGCGCATCGCCTGGTCGTCGCTGTCGGACGTGCTGGGTCGCAAGAACATGTACCGCATCTACCTGGGCGTCGGCGCGCTGCTGTACCTGCTGATCACGCTCATCCCCAACCAGTCGCGGGCGCTGTTCATCGTCGCCGCGGTGCTGATCCTGTCGTTCTACGGCGCCGGGTTCGCCACCGTCCCGGCGTACCTGCGGGACCTGTTCGGCACCTACCAGGTCGGCGCGATCCACGGCCGGCTGCTGACGGCGTGGTCCACCGCGGGCGTCCTCGGCCCGCTGATCGTCAACGCGATCGCCGACGCGCGGATCGAGGCCGGTGTCGAGGGCCCGGCCCGGTACACGACCGCGTTCATCATCATGATCGTGCTGCTGGTCATCGCGTTCGTCTGCAACGAGCTGATCAAGCCGGTCGACGCGAAGCACCACGAGCCGTCCGCGCAGGCGGCCCGCACCCCGACCCAGAAGGAGACCGCGTGAGCAGCGTTGCCGAGACCGGCGGGTCGTCGACCTGGGGGCCGGTGCAGTGGATCGGGGCCGTCCTGGCCTGGGTGTGGGTGGGTGTCCCGTTCGCCTACGGGCTGTACGAGCTCGTCCTGAAGATCCCCGCCCTGTTCGGCTGAGTCTTCGCCCGCCGTTCACCCGGACGGTCCGGTTCGTCATCACTCGTCCGGGTTAGAACGGCGGGCGTGGCTCTCTCCCGACGCTCCCTGTTCCGCACCGCGGCCGCCGGCGGTCTCGCCGGCGCCGCGACCCTCGTCCTGCCGGGGGCGGCTGCGGCCGCACCCGCCCTGGTGCGCTCCGGCCGGCCGGTTCTGACCCACGGTGTCGCCGCCGGTGACGTCCGGCCCGGCTCCGGGCTCGTCTGGACGCGCGCCGACCGGCCGTCGCGGATGGTCGTGGAGGTCGCGGGCTCGCCGGACTTCCGGCGGGCGCTGCGGGTCCCCGGCCCGGTGCTGACCCCGGACACCGACCTCACCGGGAAGCTGCGGGTCCCGGCGACGCGGGGGCGGGTGCACTACCGCGTCGTCGCCGAGCCGCTCGACGGCGGTCCCGCGAGCGCGCCGCTGACCGGCTCCTTCCGGGCGGTCCCCGGGCGCGGTGAGCCGGTGCGGATCCAGTGGTCCGGCGACGTCGTCGGGCAGGGCTGGGGCATCGACCGCGCCACCGGCGGCATGCGGATCTTCTCCGCGATGGCCGACCGCGACCCCGACCTGTTCCTGCACTCCGGCGACACCGTCTACGCCGACGGCCCGCTCACCGAGACCGTCACGCTGCCCGACGGCCGGGTGTGGCGCAACGAGATGACGCCCGAGAAGGCGAAGGTCGCCGAGACCCTGACCGAGTTCCGCGGCCAGTTCGCCTACAACCTGCGCGACGACAACCTGCGCCGGTTCGCCGCCTCGGTCGGTCAGATCGTGCAGTGGGACGACCACGAGGTCACCAACAACTGGTACCCGGGGGAGATCCTCACCGGTGAGGTGGGGGAGCGCTACACCGAGAAGCGGGTGGACGTGCTCGCGGCCCGCGGGTCCCGCGCGTTCCACGAGTGGCAGCCGGTCGACCCACGCACCGCCGTCGACGGACGGGTGTACCGGCGGGTGCCGTTCGGCCCGCACGTCGAGGTGTTCGTGCTGGACATGCGCACCTACCGCAGCGCGAACTCCGCCAACACCGGACGCGGCGAGCGGATCCTGGGGGAGGCCCAGGCCCGCTGGCTCGTCGACGCGCTCGCGTCCTCCCGTGCGACGTGGAAGATCGTCGCCTCGGACATGCCGATCGGGGTACTGGTGCCCGACGGCGACACCGCCTGGGAGGCCGTCGCCAACGGGGTGCCGGGGCCGCCGAGCGGGCGCGAGTCCGAGATCGCCGGGGTGCTCGCCGGGATTCGCCGGCGGAGGGTCCGCAACGTGGTCTGGGTGACCGCGGACGTGCACTACACCGCCGCCCACCACTACGCCCCCGAGCGCGCCGCGTTCACCGACTTCGACCCGTTCTGGGAATTCGTGTCCGGCCCGCTGCACGCCGGTGCCTTCGGTCCGAACGAGCTCGACCCGACCTTCGGTCCGCGGGCGGAGTTCGTGCGCGGACCGTCCCGGCAGGGGGCGAGCCCACTGGAGGGGTTCCAGCACTTCGGGGAGCTCGACGTCGCCCCCGACGGGACGACCCTGGAGGTCCACCTGCGCGACCAGGCCGGCGCCTCCCTCTGGACCACCACCCTGCGCCGGACCTGACGACCGCGTCCGCGGCCTCCGGCGTGGCCGGCAGCGGTGCGCCGACCCCGGCCGGGGTGCGACGACGTCTCCGGCCGCGTCCACACCCTCCGGCGGGCTCCCACACCTGTTGCGACGGGTGTGGGAGCCCGCCGGGGGGTGTGGATCCAGGGGACGGCTCCGTGGTCAGCGCCGGGGTGCGGTGTCCGGCTCCGCGGGGAGCCGGACGGTGGTGGCCGGTCCGGGGACGGCGGTGGTGGCCACGGCCACGGCGACCGGGGTCGCGGGGACCGCGGCCGGGCTCGGAGGGGCCGCGGGCGGGGTGGCCCGCCCGGCGTCCGGGCCCGTGCCTGTCCCCGTGACCGCGCCGGGCACGTCGGTACCACCGGCCGTGTCGGACCCGGCGGCCGCGTCGGGCGCGGTGGCCGCACCCTCCGCGGCGGGTGTGACGGACCCGGTGGGCGTGGTCGCGTAGGCGGCGGACAGACGACGGTAGGGGCGGCTCGCCAGGGCTGCGAGGGTCAGCACCACGCCCAGGGCGCCGCAGACCACGAACACCAGGGCGATCGCGCGGGCGGTGCCGGTGCCGAACCAGGAGCCGATCGCGGCCGCACCGGCGCCGCCGTCGCTCATGTAGGGAACCACCACCAGCTCGGTGAACGGGGCCAGCAGGAACGCGGTCAGCGGCGACGCGGCCTGCTCCACGCTCTGCGCGAACCCGAAGACCCGGCCCTGCCGCCCGTAGGGCACGACCCGCTGCAGCACGGTCTGCTCGGCGGCCTCGGCGAACGGCATGAGCAGCATGAACACCGCCATGCCGAGCGTGAGCATCAGGATCGAGGCCTGCAGCGGGAACAGCATCGTCGAGGCCCAGAGCACGGCGTTGACCAGCAGCAACGTCCGGACCGGGCGGCTGCCCAGCCCGATCCGGGCGACGAGGAGCCCGCCGACGATCACCCCGGCGGACAGCACGCCCCACAGCAGCCCCCAGGCCGCGACCGACATCATCGACAGGCCGTAGGGGTCCATCAACGCCATGAACGCCCCGCCGAGCAGGTTGTTCACACAGGAGAACACGATCAGTGCGGGCAGCCCCGGCACACCCGCGACGAGCCGGACGGTGCCGCGCAGGTCGAGGCCGCCCCGCTCCTCGACGGTCACGGGGACGGCCGGGCCGGCCGGTGCGGGCACGACCGGGATCCGGACCCGTGACAGGTGCACCAGCGACACGACCAGCACGACGAGGGCGGCGACGAGTACCGACCGCATCCCGTCCACCGCGACGAGCAGCCCGGACGCGACCGAGGTGACCAGGAAGCTCACCCCGGTCGCGGTCCCGACCAGCCCGTTGGCGCGGTCCCGGACCGCGGCCGGGACGAGCAGGGTGACCAGCGTCGGCAGCGCGATCGTGCGCAGGTTCCCGGCGATCACACCCAGCATCAGCGCGACGACCAGCGTCCACAGCAACGGGTCCGTCGGGTCGCGGAACGCCCCCTCGGGGGCGAGCAGCAGCAGGACCAGGCACAGCGCGTAGACCACGGCGGACACCGCCGCCGAGACCTGCATGACCGCGCGCTTGCCGAACCGGTCCACGACCCCGCCGAACGGGATCCCGGTCAGCGCCGTCGCCACCAGGAAGATCCCGGCGATGATGCCGGTCGCCGCGACCGACCCCGTCTCCAGGAACACCCAGAACGTCACGGCGAACCACACCGTGAAGTTCACGACCGACACCACCAGGGTGCTCACCAGCAGGTGCGCGAAGACCCGTTGCGTGCCGTGCCGGAGGTCGAGCTGCGTCATGGTCCACCGTCCTCTCGGGGTGATGGACCGACGCCGACGGCCGAACTCATCGCCCGCCGCGACGGTGGACGATGAACCGGACTTCAGGTCAACCGATCATGCCGTCATGTCGAGGTGGGCGACCACCTTCGACGGGCGGATCCGGACGACGAGCTCGCCGGGGACGCCGTTGCGCCGGCCGAACTCCTCGGCCCGGTCGGCGCCCATGTAGCGGCCTCCGAGCGCGGTCGCGGTGCGCAGGAGCTCGTCGGGGTCCGTGCTGATCTCGGCGACGCCCTGCACCTGCACGAAGGCGTACGGCGGCGCGGGCAGGTCGGCGGTGAGCACGACCCGCGGGTCGCGGACGATCGCCCGCCCCTTCGCGGTGTCCGCCCCGGTGTCGAAGACGATCGTGTCGTCCTCGACGAGGAACCAGACCGGCGCGACGAGCGGGCGCCCGTCCTTCGCCGTCCAGCCGAGCATTCCGGTACGGGTGCCGTGGTTGAGGAACTCGACGACGTCCGGTGTGAGAACGGGCATGTCGCCGAGCCTAGGGCGAGAACCCGCCCGACCACCCGGGCGACACCGGGTCGGGCCCGCCCGGACCGGCCGCGACCACACGCGCTCACCGCCGGGGCCGTGCCGGCAGGCAGCCGTGGCCGTAGCCGCGTGGCGGTCCCGAAGACCCGCCGGGGGTGCCGCGTCACCCGCCGCCGGGGGAGGGTGTCCGCCATGGACGAGCTCACACCCGGCACCCTGCTCGGCCGCCAGGTCGATGGCGTCACGTGCGGACCCTCGGTGCTGGTGGTGACCGCGGTGCTGGCCGGCTCGGGGTGGCCCGGCGTGGTGGCGGACCGGTTCGCCGCCGCCCAGCGGACCGCGCACCGCCAGGCCAACCGGCTCTGGCCGCGCGCTCTGGGTACGACGCCGTGGGGGATGCGGGCGTGGCTGCGCCGGCACGCGCCCGCCGCGGGACCGTTCCGGATCCGCCCGGCGACCCGCGACGCGCTCGCCGCGGTGCCCGCCGCCGTCGGTACGGTCCCGCTGCTGGTCGGATCCCGGTGGCTGCCGCGGCACTGGGTGCTGGTCCTGGGCGTGGACGACGACGGCCGGTGGCGCGTCTACGAGCCCGGCTGCGGCCGGGTGCGGGCGTTCGACCCGGCGTTGCTCCGGCGGGGCGACCCGGCGGCCGTCGGCGGGGTGCTGGGGTGGCCGCGGCCGTGGTGCCTGCTGCTGCCCGTGGGCCGGGCGTAAACGAGCGGTGATCCGGACGTAACGGACGCGGGTGAGGGTGGGGACATGGCTCCCCCCCGATCCCCGCCCGCTGCTCGCCGCGCTCGGCCGGCGCGACTTCCTCCGCGCGGCCGCCGCCGTCACCGCGGCCGGAGGGCTGGCCGGCTGCGGCACGTCCGCCACCGTCCCCGGATCCGTCGCGGCGACGCTGCCGGACGGTCCGCTGCAGCCCGGTGCGGGCGACATCCCCGGCGACCACTACCTCGGGTCCGACCCGGCCGACGTGCGCTGGGGCTACGTTCCGGCGATCGGGACCGCTCCGGTGCTGACGATGCGGTCGGGGCAGACCGTCACCATCGACACCGTCTCCCACGAGGGCATCCTGGAGGACCAGGGCCGGGACCCGGTCGCGTGGTTCGGGCGCCACGGGGTCGCGGCCGACGGTGTGCTCTCCGATGCCGTCGCGGTCGCCCGGGACTACCGGCGCACACCGCGCGACTTCGACGCCGACGGCCCGCACGTCATCACCGGGCCGGTGTTCGTCGAGGGGGCGCGCCCCGGCGACGTCCTGAAGGTCGAGACCCTGTCCGCGGTGCCCCGGGTGCCGTACGGCGTCGTCTCCAGCAGGCACGGGAAGGGGGCACTCGGGCGCACCGCGTCCGGCGCGCCGCCCGCCGGGATCGTCCTCGACGAGGTCATGCCGCCGCCGGCCACCGACGGTCGCGCCACCGGCGACCCCGCGCGCTACGGCAACGTCTCGGTGTTCACCCCGGTCCGCGACGGGGCGGACGGCCCCGAGGCCTACCTGGCGTTCGGCGAGGGCCAGGAGGTGTCGTTCGGGCTGCGACCGTTCATGGGCACCATGGGGGTGGCCCACGCCGCGGCCGACGCCGAGAACGCCCCGGAGCTGAACTCGATCCCGCCGACCCTGGGCGGCGGCAACATCGACATCCGGCTGCTCGGCCCGGACTCGGCGTTCTACCTGCCCGTCCGCGCGGAGGGGGCACTGTTCCACGTCGGCGACCCGCACCTGGCGATGGGTGACGGGGAGGTCGCGCTGACCGCGCTGGAGGGCTCGCTGCGTGCCACGTTCCGGCTCACCGTGTGCCGGCCGGGGGAGGGCACGGCGCCGTCGGTGGCCTTCGGCCACCCGTTCGGCGAGACCCAGGACGCCTGGGTGCCCATCGGGCTCTCCGACCCGGACGGGAGCGTCGGCGGCCAGAAGGGAGACCTGGACGTCGCGATGCGCCGGGCCGTGGTCAACGCGCTCGACTTCCTGCAGGAGGACCGGGGCATGGACCGGGCGACGGCCTACGCCTACCTCTCCGCGGCGGCGGACTTCGCGGTCTCGCAGGTGGTGGACCGGACCGTCGGGGTGCACGGGGTCATCCCCAAGGCGCACTTCCGGTCCTGAGCGCGCGGGTCCGGGGGCCGGGAATCGTGTCGGTGTCGACTCGTAGACTTGACATGTGACCGAGACCCTGCCAGCGCGTACCGCCGACCTGCCCGCGAAGTGGACCCCGGGCGAGGTAGAGGGCGACATGTACCGCCGCTGGGTCGACGCCGGGTACTTCCGGGCCGACCCGTCGTCGGACAAGGACCCGTTCTGCATCGTCATCCCGCCGCCGAACGTCACCGGCAGCCTGCACCTGGGCCACGCGATGGACCACACGCTCATCGACGTACTGACCCGGCGCGCCCGCATGCAGGGCCGTGACGCGCTGTGGCTGCCCGGCATGGACCACGCCGGCATCGCGACCCAGTCGGTCGTCGAGCGGCGGATGGCGGCCGCGGGCGAGCCGGACCGGCACACGATCGGCCGTGCGGCGTTCGTGGAGAAGGTCTGGCAGTGGAAGGCCGAGTCCGGCGGCTCGATCCTCGGGCAGATGGAGCGCCTGGGCGACGGTGTCGACTGGTCGCGCGAGCGCTTCACCCTCGACGAGGGCCTGTCCCGCGCCGTCGCCACCGTCTTCAAGAAGATGTTCGACGACGGGCTGATCTACCGGGCCGAGCGCCTGGTCAACTGGTCCCCGGCGCTGCGCTCGGCGATCTCCGACATCGAGGTCGACCACATCGAGACCGAGGGCGAGCTGGTCTCCATGCGCTACGGCGACGGGGACGCCTCGCTCGTCGTCGCCACCACCCGGGTCGAGACGATGCTCGGTGACACCGCGATCGCGGTGCACCCGGACGACGCGCGCTACGCGCACCTGGTCGGCACCGAGGTCGAGATGCCGATCACCGGGCGGCGGATCCCGGTCGTGGCCGACGACTACGTCGACCCGGAGTTCGGCTCCGGCGCCGTCAAGATCACCCCGGCGCACGACCCGAACGACTTCGAGCTGGGCCGCCGCCACGACCTGCCGATGCCGACGATCATGGACGAGGCCGGCACCATCGCCGGGACCGGTACCCGCTTCGACGGCATGGACCGCTTCGAGGCGCGCGAGGCCATCCGCGAGGAGCTGCGCGCGCAGGGCCGGATCGTCGCCGAGAAGCGCCCCTACCTGCACTCGGTCGGGCACGACTCGCGCACCGGGGTCCCGATCGAGCCGCGGCTGAGCCTGCAGTGGTTCGTCAAGGTCGAGCCGCTGGCCCGGTCCGCGGGCGACGCGGTCCGCTCCGGCGAGACCGTCCTGCACCCGAAGGAGCAGGCCAAGCGGTACTTCGACTGGGTCGACAACATGCACGACTGGACCATCAGCCGGCAGCTGTGGTGGGGCCACCGCATCCCGGTCTGGTACGGCCCGGACGGCGAGGTCGTGTGCGTCGGACCGGACGAGGAGCCGCCGTCGGGCGAGGGCTGGCGCCAGGACCCCGACGTCCTCGACACCTGGTTCTCCTCCGGCCTGTGGCCGTTCTCCACGCTGGGCTGGCCGGACGAGACCCCGGACCTGGAGCGCTACTACCCGAACTCGGTCCTGGTCACCGGCTACGACATCCTCTTCTTCTGGGTCGTCCGGATGATGATGTTCGGGACCTACGTGATGGGGAAGGCCCCGTTCCGCGACGTCTACCTGCACGGGCTCATCCGCGACGAGCACGGCAAGAAGATGTCGAAGTCCAAGGGCAACGTCATCGACCCGCTGGCGCTGATCGACTCCTACGGCGCGGACGCGCTGCGGTTCACCATCGCCCGCGGCTCCAATCCCGGCACCGACATGTCGCTGTCGGAGGAGTGGGTCGCCGGGTCCCGCAACTTCACCACGAAGCTGTGGAACATCACCCGGTTCGCGCTGGCCAAGGGCGCGGACGCGAGCCTGCCGCTGCCCGTCGAGGCCGACCGCACCGACGCCGACCGCTGGATCCTGGGCCGGCTCGCCGAGGTCCGCGAGCAGACCGACGAGCTGCTCGACGGCTACCAGTTCGCCAAGGCGACCGAGGGGCTCTACCACTTCGCGTGGGACGAGCTGGCCGACTGGTACGTCGAGCTGTGCAAGACCCAGCTCGACGACCCGGCCACCGAGCCGGGCACCCGGGCCGTCCTCGGGCACGTCCTCGACGCGCTGCTGCGGATGCTGCACCCGATCGCGCCGTTCGTCACCGAGGCGCTGTGGACCGCGCTGACCGGCGGCGAGACCGTCGTGACCGCGGCCTGGCCGACGGCCGACGGCACCGGGGCGCCGGTCGACCCGGCCGCCGCGGCCCGGGTCGCCGACGCGCAGAAGGTCATCACCGAGGTCCGCCGGTTCCGCACCGAACAGGGCCTGCCCGACCGCAAGGCCGTCGCCGCCCGCCTCACCGGCCTCGACGCCGCCGGGCTGACCGCGCACGAGCGCGCGCTGCGCTTCCTCACCCGGCTCGACCCGGCCGGTGACGACCTCGCCGTCACCGCGAGCTTCGAGGTCGCCACCTCCGGTGGGCCGGTCACCGTCGAGCTCGACACCTCGGGGGCGATCGACGTCGCCGCCGAGCGCGCCCGGCTCGGCCGCGACCTGGCCGCCGCGGAGAAGGAGCGCGACGCCGCGGACAAGAAGCTGAACAACCCCAAGTTCACCGAGAAGGCACCGGCCGAGGTCGTCGACGGGATCCGTGCCCGGCACGCGACCGCCGTCGCCGACATCGACCGCATCACCGCGCGGCTCGCCGCGCTCCCGGAGGCCTGATCCCGCCGTGGCGAAGGAGTACGACGAGTTCGACGACTTCACCGAGGCCGACTCGCCGACCTACGGCGGCGACCGGTGGGCCGAGGGCGGGTTCGGCGACTCGCCCGACGGTGAGCCGTCCGGCGGCGACGCCGAGCAGGAGCAGGACGACGAGCCCGGTGGCGAGGACCGCTCCGACGCCCCCGAGGCGTCCGACGCGGCGCCGGAGGACACCCAGGAGGCCCTGATCGCGGCCGTCCTGGACGAGATCCGCGGCGGGGGAGACCCCGACGTCGTCCCGGCCCAGTCCACCGTGACCGGCTACGCCGAGTTCCTCGCCGTCGATGCGGCGCTGGACCGGCGCTGGCCGGAGTCGGTGATGGAGCCGTCGCTGGAGCGCATGCAGGCGCTGTGCGACGCACTGGGCGACCCGCAGCGCGGCTACCCGGTCGTGCACCTGACCGGGACCAACGGCAAGACCTCCACCTCCCGGATGGTCGACGCGCTGCTCACCGAGATCGGGCTGCGGACCGGGCGCTACACCAGCCCGCACCTGCAGCGCGCCACCGAGCGGATCAACCTGGACAACCGCCCGGTCACCCCCGAGCGCTACGTGGCGGCCTACCGCGAGGTGGAGCCGCTGGTCGAGCTCGTCGACGCCGGGCGCGGCGACGCGCCCGCGCTGAGCAAGTTCGAGGTGCTCACCGCGATGGCCTTCGCGGCGTTCTCCGACGCCCCGGTCGAGGCCGCGGTCATCGAGGTCGGGCTCGGCGGGCGCTGGGACGCCACCAACGTCGCCGACGGGAACGTGGCGGTGGTCCTGCCGGTCGGGCTCGACCACGCCGAGTACCTCGGTGACGACATCACCGACATCGCCCGCGAGAAGTCCGGGATCATCAAGGAGGGCTCGGTCGCCGTCCTCGCGGCCCAGGACAAGCGGGTCGCCGAGGTCCTCCTGGAGCGCTGCGCCGAGGTCGGCGCACAGGTCGCCCGGGAGGGCGCCGAATTCGGCGTCGTGGAGCGGGAGCTCGCCGTCGGCGGGCAGCGCCTGGAGCTGCAGGGCCTGTCCGGCCGCTACGACGAGATCTTCCTGCCGCTGCACGGCGAGCACCAGGCGTCGAACGCGGCGGTCGCACTGGCCGCGGCCGAGGCGCTCGTCGGCGCCGGCACCGCGCAGCCCCTCGACCCCGACGCGGTCCGCGCCGCGTTCGCCTCGGTCCGCTCACCCGGGCGGCTCGAGCCCGTCGAGGGCGGGCCTGACCGGCCGACGGTGCTGCTCGACGCCGCGCACAACCCGGCCGGAGCCACCGCGCTCGCGGGCGCGCTGGGCTCGGAGTTCCGCTTCACCCGGCTCGTCGGCGTGATCGGGGTGCTGCAGGGCAAGGACGCCCGCGGCATCCTGGAGGGGCTGCAGCCGGCGCTGCACGAGGTCGTCGTCACCACCAACTCCTCGCCCCGTGCGATGGACCCCGACGAGCTCGGCGCGCTCGCTGCCGAGGTCTTCGGGTCCGAGCGGGTCAGTGTCGAGCCGTCGCTGGCCGAGGCCGTCGAGCAGGCCCGCGAGATCGCCGAGGAGGCGGGCGGGTCCGGGGTCGGCGTCGTCGTCACCGGGTCGGTCGTCACCGTCGGCGAGGCGCGGGCGCTGTTCGGGAAGGAACCGGAGTGAGCGACGTGCCGGGTGTGCCCGAGGGTGTGCGGCCGCCGCCCACCGACCCCATGAAGGGTGCCCGCGGCGTGTTCGCCGCGACGCTGATCCTGGAGGCGATCGTCGTCCTCCTGGCGCTGCTGGTGCTCCCGCGCTTCGGCACCGGGTCGACCGCGCTCGGCTTCGGGGTGGTGGCGGGCATCGCCGTCGCCATGATCCTGGCGTCCGGGGTGCAGCGGCGGCCGTGGGGGCTCACCGCGGCGCTGGTGCTGCAGGTGGCGCTGCTCGTCGCGGCGCTGGTGTTCCTGTCCTCGCTGGTCGTGGTCGCGGTGGTGTTCATCCTCGTGTGGGCGGTCCTGGTCTGGATGCGGCGCGAGGTGGCCCGCCGGATGGCGGCGGGGACGCTGCCGTCGCAGCAGCAGGACTGACACACGGCGGTCCGGGCGCACTCGTGACGGTGGGTGCCGGACCCCGGCGGGTCGTCGCTACCCTGTCGCGCGTGACTGAACGCACTCTCGTCCTGGTCAAGCCCGACGGCGTCGCGCGCAAGCTCGTCGGTGAGGTCGTCTCGCGCATCGAGCGCAAGGGCCTCGGTCTGGTGGCCCTCGACCTGCGCACGGTGGACCGTGAGCTGGCCGCCCAGCACTACGCCGAGCACGACGGCAAGCCCTTCCTCGAGGAGCTGCTGTCGTTCATCACCTCCGGCCCGGTCCTGGCCGCGGTCGTCGAGGGCCCCCGCGCCATCGCCGCCTGGCGGCAGATCGCCGGCGGCACCGACCCGGTGGAGAAGGCCACCCCCGGCAGCATCCGTGGCGACCTCGCCCTGGAGACCGGTTCCAACCTGGTGCACGGCTCGGACTCCCCGGAGTCGGCCGACCGGGAGATCAAGCTCTGGTTCCCGAACCTGTGACCGCAGGCGTCCCGGCCGTCCGCCGGGTCGTCGACCCCCACCCCGGCGCCGCCGCCGCGCTCGGTGACCTCTGGATCGCCGTGACCGAGGCCGGCGGCGCCGTGGACTTCGTGCCCGGCGCCGACCCGGACGAGGTCCGCGCACTGGCGGTCGAGACCGTCGACGCCGCCCGGTCCGGCGCGTCCCGGATGTTCGTGCTGGGGGAGGACACCGCCCCGCTGGGCACGGTCTTCCTGGTCCCGGGCACCGGCATCGCCGCGCACCGCGCCGACGTGCAGCGCCTCATGGTCCGCCCTGACCTGCAGGGACGTGGTCTCGGCACGGTCCTGCTCGACGCCGCCGTCGCCCACGCCCGGGAGACGGGCCTGGCGATGCTGACCCTCGGCGCCCGCGGCGGCACCCCGCTGCCCGCGTTCTACGCCGCCCGCGGCTTCGTCGAGTACGGCAGGCTGCCCGGCGGGGTGCTGCTCTCCCCGGAGGACGCGCGCGACGTCCACCTGTTCTTCCTGCCGCTCGGCTGACCCCCCGGCCCGCGGGAAGATCGAATCCCCCCGACGGCCGGATGGCAGAGGCCGTCCCCGCGGTCCACCATGTGGGCCATGACCGTGCTCACCCCGCGCCCGACGACCGCGGACCTGGTCCGTGGAGTCGTCGTGGCGGTCCTGGCGATCCTGCAGGTACTCGTGTCGGTGCTCGGGGGGTCGGGGATCGGCGCCGTCGCGCGCGACTACGACACCCCGCTGCTGGCCGCGGGCTGGGCGTTCTCGATCTGGGGTCTGATCTACCTGGGCGTGCTGGTCTACGCCGGCTACGCCCTGCTGCCCGGCCAGCGCGGCCGCGAGGTGCACCGCCGCGTCGGCTGGTGGGTCGCGGCGACCGCGGTGCTCAACCCGCTGTGGATCGCGGCCTTCTCGAACCGCTGGGTGGTCACCGCCGAGGTGCTGCTGGTCCTGCTCGTCGTCGCGCTCGGTGTCGTCTACGGACGGCTGTCCCGCAGCGTCGCCGACGGCTGGGCGGAACGGCTGGCGATGCGACTGCCGCTGGCCGTCTACCTCGGCTGGTCCTCGGCCGCGCTGGTGCTGGGCCTGATGGCGGCCGGCGTCGCGGTCGGGCTGCCGTCCGACGGGGTGCTCCCGCAGGTCGCGGCGATTCTGCTGCTCGTGATCCTCACCGCGGTCGTGCTGTCGGTCGTCGGCTCCACCGCCGGGTTCGCGGGCTTCGCGGGGGCGCTGTGCTGGGCGCTGCTGGGCGTCGTCGCCAACGACCGGCCGATCGCCGTCACCGTCGTCGCGACCGTCGCGGCGGGGATGATCGCGGTGCAGGCGGTGCGCCGGATCACGCGGTCGGTCCAGCCGGCCCGGCTGGCCCTGGGCTGAGCCGGCGGCTGAGAGGAAACCCGCACCGGGACGTCGGTCCCGCTTGCTACGGTCGCACCGGCAGGAGCAGCGGTACCAGGGAGGCCCGGCATGATCACCGGAAGCATCGTCGCGATCGTGACCCCGATGCACGACAGCGGCGAGGTCGACCACACGGCCCTCGGCGAGCTCGTCGAGCGGCAGGTCGACGCGGGCACCGCGGCGATCGTCTCGGTCGGCACGACCGGCGAGTCGTCCACGCTGTCGGTGCTCGAGCACACCGAGGTCATGCGGCGCACCATCGAGGTCGCGAACGGCCGGGTCCCGGTCATCGCCGGCACCGGGGCGAACTCCACCGCCGAGGCGATCCACCTGACCCGCGCCGCGCGGGCGGCCGGCGCCGACGGCGCGCTGCTCGTGACGCCGTATTACAACAAGCCTCCGCAGGAGGGCCTCTACCAGCACTTCAAGCGGATCGCCGAGACCGTCGACATCCCGCAGTACCTCTACAACGTCCCGGGTCGCACGGCCTGCGACATGCTGCCGTCGACGGTGGCCCGGCTGGCGGAGATCCCGAACATCGTCGGCCTCAAGGAGGCCAAGGGCGACCTGGACCGGGTCCGCGAGCTCGTCGCGCTGGGCCTGGACGACTTCGCGCTGTACTCCGGTGACGACGGCACCGCCCGCGCGTCGATGCTCGCCGGGTTCCACGGCGACATCTCGGTGACCGCGAACGTCGCCCCCGAGACGATGGCCCGGATGTGCAAGGCCGCCGTCGCCGGTGACGCCGAGACCGCCTCCGCGCTCGACGCCGACCTCGCGGGCCTGCACGCGGCGCTGTTCTCCGAGCCGAACCCGATCCCGGTGAAGTGGGCGCTGGCCGAGCTGGGCCTCATGCCCGGCGGGATCCGGCTGCCGCTGGTGCCGCTGGACGAGTGGCACCACGAGGACGTCCGCGCCGCGCTGCGGGCCGCGGGCCTGCTGTCCTGAGCCCCGCCCTCCCCGGGGCGCTGCTCGTCGCCAACCGCGCCGAGATCGCCGTCCGGATCATGGAGACGGCGTCGGGGCTGGGCGTGCGCACGGTCGCCGTGCACGCTGCCGACGACGCCGCCTGCGCACACGTCGCCCGCGCCGACGCCGCCGTCGCGCTGCCCGGCACCGGCGCCGCCGCCTACCTCGACGTCGACGCGCTGGTGCGGGC
>NZ_JAMXSG010000249.1:0-8995 GCF_024124365.1 Pseudonocardia sp. McavD-2-B | reverse complement strand
ACCGGAGCGGTGGTGGCGGGCGTGTCCACGACGGCGTCCACGGTGACCGGCGGTCGCGTCCCCGCGGCGTCGATCCGGGTGCGCTGCGCGGTGGACAGCGCGGGGGTCCGGCCACCGGCCGACGGGACGCCGGGGTGGGCACGGGTGGTGTGGACGCGGACGTGCCCCGCGCGGACCGAGCCGCCCGCGGCCTTCCGACCGGCCCGCGGCCCGGTCACCTCGGCCCAGAACTGGCCGAGGACCTGACCCAGCGGCCGCTCGTAGTCGATCTTCTTACCGAGCAGGCGGGTGATCGCGACGGTGCCGACGAGCGCCCAGGCCACGGAGAAGAAGTCCAGGCCGATACCGAGCCGGCGCTGGACGAACATGATCAGCATCATGACGAGGAGTCCGACGCCGTAGCTGACGTAGCGGGCGCGCCAGGGGAAGGTGGCCCGTGGCGGCCCGAGCCAGACGGCGTCGACGCGGTAGACCTCGTCGTCCGTGCGAACGAGCACGGATCAGCCCGGGGTCACGAGCAGGTTGGCCAGCGCCTGTCCGATGGCCGGACCGCTGCCGGTCACGGCGATGCCCAGTGCGATCAGACCCACCAGCAGTCCGATGCTGCGCCGGGCCACGCCGGCGTTGTCACCACGACCACCGATCCACAGCAGGATGACGGCGATCGCGAGCAGGATCAGCGGCACGATGTTGTTCGTGATCCAGTCGCGGAGGTTGACCGTGGTCAGCTGTCCGCCCTGGGCGAGTACCAGCTGGATCGCCTCGTACGAGGTCTTCACAGCTCCTCCTTGCGGCAGTCCGCTTGTCCCGGTCGCTCCCGCAGGCGAGTAGACCACGAGACCCGTACGGGATCCTAGGGGCTGAGCCACCCGGCCCACCGGTGCGCCACGCTGCGCGATCGGGTCGACACGGTCGGACCAGCGCCGATCGGGCGTGACTCGTGTCTCCCCGCGGGACCGGCCCCGGTCCGAGATGTCATGGTCGTCCTTGGCTACTGTTCGGTAACAAGCACGACCCGACCATGACGGGGTCGGGCGCCCCCAGGCCGGGCGCACTACCCTTCGCCCGACCGTCGTCGCACCCCACCACACCAGTGCGGCGACGAGGTCCGAGGAGGCACTGCGATGGAGAGGCCCGCCCGGTCCCGGCGGCACGGTAATCCGTGCGCCCCCGACCGCGCCCTCGCCGACGCGCGCCACCGGACCGGTTCATCGTTTCCCGTCCCGATCCGTCACGGCAGCACCACGCTCCGGCAGGGACCGCTGGGTGTTCAACAGGGAGGTTCCTCCAGATGACCTGGGTGCAGTACACGCTCGGCATCGTCACCGTGCTGTCGGCGATCGTCGCCGTGGCCCTCGTCGCGATGACCGTGACCCGGATGGTGAAGATCATCCGGCTCGGTGAGTCCGACCCGACGCGCACCGGCCCGTTCGGGCCGCGGTTCGCGACGATGCTCAAGGAGACCCTGGGTCACACCAGGATGCTCAAGTGGACCAAGGTGGGCATCGTCCACTGGCTGGTCATGGTCGGATTCGGCGGCCTGTTCCTGGCGCTGATCGAGGCCTTCGTCGAGGTCTGGAACCCGACCTTCCACCTGCCGCTGATCGGGCAGTGGTCGGTGTACTCGCTGTTCGTCGAGATCCTCGGCGTCGGCACGGTCGTCGGCATCGCCGCGCTGATCGTCATCCGCCAGGCGAACAACCCGAACCGGCAGGGCCGGATGTCGCGGTTCTACGGCTCGAACATGGGCCGCGCCTACTTCGTCGAGGCGATCGTGTTCCTCGAGGGCCTGGGCATCCTGGTGGTGCGCGGCGCGAAGATCTCCCTGGGCGCGTTCGACGTGCCGGTCTGGTCCGCCCCGGTCTCCTACGCGCTGTCCGCGGTCCTGCCCGCCTCGACCACGCTGGTCACCGTCTTCGCCGCGGTGAAGGTGCTGTCCGCGACGGTCTGGCTGATCGTCATCGCGCTCACCCCGACGATGGGTGTGGCCTGGCACCGGTTCACCGCGTTCCCGAACATCTACTTCAAGCGCAACGACGACGGCTACAAGGCCCTCGGCGCGACCCGGCCGATGATGTCGAACGGCAAGCCGCTGGACCTGGAGGAGGCCGACCCCGACACCGACACCTTCGGCGTCGGCAAGGTCGAGGACTTCACCTGGAAGGGCCTGCTCGACTTCACCACCTGCACCGAGTGCGGCCGCTGCCAGTCGCAGTGCCCTGCGTGGAACACCGAGAAGCCGCTGTCGCCGAAGCTGCTGGTCAACGCCCTGCGCGACCACGCCTACGAGAAGGCCCCCTACCTGCTCGCCGGCGGCAGCCGCGACATGGCGGGCGACGAGGTCGGCATCACCGGCGAGGGCGCCGAGGAGCGGCTCAAGGCCATCCCGGTCGACGCCCTGGAGGCCGCGGGCCGGCCGCTGGTCGGCGGTGAGGACGTCCTCGGAGTCATCGACCCCGACATCCTGTGGTCCTGCACCACCTGCGGCGCGTGCGTCGAGCAGTGCCCGGTCGACATCGAGCACGTCGACCACATCATCGACATGCGCCGCTACCAGGTCCTCATCGAGACCGAATTCCCCACCGAGCTCAACTCGCTGTTCAAGAACCTGGAGAACAAGGGCAACCCCTGGGGCCAGAACGCCAAGGACCGCCTCGAGTGGACCAAGGGCCTCGACTTCGAGGTCCCGGTCGTCGAGAGCGAGCTGGACGCCGAGACCGAGTACCTGTTCTGGATCGGCTGCGCCGGCGCGTTCGACGACGGCCAGAAGAAGACCGTCCGGGCCACCGCGGAGCTTCTGCACCGCGCCGGGGTGAACTTCGCCGTTCTCGGCTCGGGGGAGACCTGCACCGGTGACCCCGCGCGCCGCTCGGGCAACGAGTTCGTGTTCCAGATGCTCGCCCAGCAGAACGTCGAGACCCTCAACACCGTGTTCGAGGGCCGCGAGGCCGGCACCCGCAAGATCGTCACGACCTGCCCGCACTGCCTCAACACCCTGGGCCGGGAGTACCCCCAGCTCGACGGGCACTACGAGGTCGTGCACCACACCCAGCTGCTCAACAAGCTGGTGCGGGACAAGAAGCTGGTCCCGGTGTCGGCCCCGGCGGGCGAGGAGACCGGCCCGGTCACCTACCACGACCCCTGCTACCTCGGGCGGCACAACGAGGTCTACGAGGAGCCCCGCGCGCTGATCAACGCGACCGGAGCGGCCGGAACGACCACGCTCACCGAGATGCCGCGGCACGGCGACCGGTCGATGTGCTGCGGTGCCGGTGGCGCCCGGATGTGGATGGAGGAGCGCATCGGCAAGCGCATCAACTTCACCCGCGCCGAGGAGGCCGCCGAGACCCTCACCGAGGCCGGTGGCGGCTCGGAGCCGTCCGGCACGCTGGCGGTCGGCTGCCCGTTCTGCCGCACGATGATGACCGACGGCGTGAACCAGACCGCCGGTGAGGCCGTGCAGGTCCAGGACGTCTCGCAGATGCTGCTCACCGCGGTGAAGCGGGGCGACGCCCCTGCCGACACCGCGCCGGAGCCGCAGCCCGAGACCGAGGGCCAGAGCGCGCCGACCACCGACGCCCCGGGGACCGCCACCCCGGCCGACGAGGTGGCCGACGAGGCCGCGAAGCAGGACCCGACCCCGTCCGGCTCGGACGGCGCGTCGAGCACCGGCACCCCGGCGTCGTCGGGGAACGGCACGGCGAACGGGTCGAGCAACGGGTCGTCGCCGGAGGAGGCGACACCGGAGCGCTCGAACGAGAACTGACCCACCACCGACGACGGCCGGGTACCCCGCAGGGGGTGCCCGGCCGTCGTCGTGTGCGGGTCAGCAGGGAGTGAAGGAGCTGACCTGGAACGTCGTCGGGGTGGTGCGGGTGAGGACGACGCGGCCGAGCTGCGGTGCGGCCGCGCCCCACGCCGAGCCGCAGGCGTCGACGGCGGTGGTGGAGCCGACCGCCACCTCCGGGTCCGGACGCCGGTCCGGGACGGTGACCTGTGCCCCCGCGGGCATCCGCCCGTGCAGGACGGCGACGGCGTCCTCGCAGCCCGCCGAACCCGTCGCGGCGCGGAGCTGGTCGAGCGCGGCGGGTTGGACGAGCCGGCAGACGCGGGCCGGGTTCGACGAGGCGACCCCGGTGTCCAGCGAGACGAGCGCGAGCTGCGGGCGGGCGACGCCGAGGTCGGTGCGGAACTGCGCGCCGGCCTGCGCGTCGACGCGGGCCTGGTCCTGCCGGATCTCGGCCGAGCGGAACGAGTAGCCGACCCCGGACACCACCAGGAGCACCACGCCGGCGGCGAGCACCGTCCAGCGCGGCAGCAGCAGCGCTCCGGCGACGATCACCCCCACCGACAGGGCCAGCGCCCACGCCCACGGGTTCTCCCGGGTGCCGTTCACCAGGGCCGCGACGAGCACGACCCCGGCGACGTGCGGTGCCCACCCCTGAAGCAGCCGGTCCAGCCGCAGCAGGGCCAGCAGGACCAGGGTGCCGAACCCGAGGCCGACCGGGACCCACCAGCGGCCCGGGTCGTCGAGGAAGGGCAGGAGCAGGATCGCGGCACCCGCGAGACCGAGCGCGGTGGCACCGCGGACGGTGCGGGGGCGCAGGCGGCGCCACGGGGCCCAGGGGTCCCGTTCCGCCGTCCCGCGGTCCGCCTGTGGCGGGTCCGCGGGGGCGGGTGCGGGCCGGCGGGTGAGGGCGCGTGAGCCGGGGTCGGGTTCCGGGGGGGCCACGGGGGACACGACGAGCTCGGTACCGGGGTCCGGCGGGGTGGCGGGCTCGGAACGGCCCGCGCCCTCACCGGCCGCGGTCTCGCCGGCGGCGCCGGGCGCGGGTGTGCCGGGGGTGGGGACACCACGCCCGGTCGGGTCGGGAGCGGCGTCGTCGTACCGGGGTGGGGTGGCGCGGCGGACGCCGCGGTCGGGGCGGCCACTCCGACGGCGGCCGGTGGCCCACGGGTCCGGGGAGCTGCGGTCGGCGTCCATCACCGCCCAGCGTAGCGACGCCGTCACCCCCGACGGCGCGACGAGCTCAGGCCCGCCGGGTGTCGGTGCGGTGGAAGTTGCGGAACGCGCGCGACGGCGTCGGGCCCCGCTGCCCCTGGTAGCGCGACCCGACGCCCTCGGTGCCGTAGGGCCGTTCGGCCGGACTGGACAGCCGGAAGAGGCACAGCTGCCCGATCTTCATCCCCGGCCACAGCGTGATCGGCAGGTTCGCCACGTTGGACAGCTCGAGGGTGATGTGGCCGGTGAAGCCCGGATCGATGAACCCGGCGGTGGAGTGGGTCAGCAGACCCAGACGGCCGAGCGAGCTCTTGCCCTCCAGACGTCCGGCCAGGTCGTCGGGCAGCCCGACCCGCTCGAACGTGGAGCCCAGCACGAACTCGCCGGGGTGCAGCACGAACGACTCGCCGTCCGGTGTCTCCACCGGGGTCGTCAGCTCGTCCTGCTGCTGGGCGGGGTCGATGTGGGTGTAGCGCGAGTTCTGGAAGACGCGGAAGTACCGGTCCAGCCGGACGTCGACGCTGGATGGCTGGAGCATCTCGACGTCCCACGGGTCGAGCACGAGCCGGCCGGACTCGATGTCCTTGCGCAGGTCACCGTCGGAGAGCAGCACGCCGACACCCTATCCAGGGCCCCCGGTCACGCCTCGGAGGACTCCTCGGAGTCCGACTCCACCTCACCGGGGCTGTGCCGGCCGCCGCCGACGAGGTCGTCGGGCAGCTGCGGCGAGCGGGTCAGCCCGAACATCCAGGCGACGGCCTGCTCTGCGCGGGCGGCCTCGAACCCGTCCGACGCGGCGGCGCGGCGCCCGTGGTCGCCGTCGAGCACCTGCGCCACGGCGGCGGCCGCGTCGTGCGCGGCGATGCTGCGGATCGAGTCGCCGGGCTGCGGCACGTTCGGCCCGTCGACCAGGACCGCGAGGGTACCGAGACCCGGTGCGTCGACCACGAGCTCGTGGTCGTCGCTCACCAGGACGGTCGCCGCGGTGAGCACGGCCAGCTGGTCGGGCAGCGCCGGCTCGGCCACGACCGTCACCCGCGGGTGGGTCCCGAGCGACTGCGCCGCCTCCCCCGCGGCGAGCGCGCCGAACAGCACGATCTCGATCCGCGGGTACCGCTCCAGCAGGTCCGCGATCCCACGCAGGACCGGCGACGACGAGGCCCTCGCCAGGTCGACGACGATCAGCCTGCGGTGCTGGTCGTGCATCCGCTCCAGCGCGTCGACACAGCCCTGGTGCCGGGGGCCGGGCAGCGAGTTGATCGTGTCGCCGATCGTCAGCACGTTCGGGCCGAGCGGGCTGCCCAGCGCGGAGCCGCTGGTGGTGAGGAACAGCGACGCGAGCTGGCCGATGACCCGCCGGTGCGCCTCCTGCGGGAACGGGCACAACAGGTCGTCGGTACCCATGCCGGCCTGCATGTGCACGATCGGGATCCGCCGCCAGAACGCGACCGTCGCCGCGACCTCGGCCGCCAGCCCACCACCGTGCACCAGCACCGCGGACGGGTCCTGGTCGACGAGCAGCTGGTCGAGCCGGGTGAACAGCGCCGCGGCGACGTCGGCCATGCCGGGCCCGGTCTCCAGCGGCAGCAGGATCGTGATGTCGGTGGGGACACCGAGTGCCTCGAACGCCTCGTGGACGGACATCGGGTCCGGCCCGGTGGCGACGGTGATCCCACGGATGCGGTCCGCCGCCGCGACGGCCCCGGCGACCGGGGCGAGCCGGGCGACCTCGGGACGGCTGCCGGCGATGAGCAGGACGTCGTGCTCGTGGTCCGGGGGGAACCCGGACACGTCGCCCGACGTCGGGTCGAACACCGTCATCGCAGTCGCCTTCCGGCCGAGGTCTGACCGACGGTGACGAGTGTGCGCGGACCGGGCGGCCGGGTCGAGACACGCGCGCCCGGTGGTCGGATCGTGCGACGACCGGGCAGGGGAGGTCCGTGACAGGTACGCGGATCGTGGTGCTAGGGTGATCTCACGCCATGCGGATGTAGTTCAATGGTAGAACATCAGCTTCCCAAGCTGAATACGCGGGTTCGATTCCCGTCATCCGCTCAGAACACGAAGGCCCAGGTCAGCGGCAGGTTTCCCGCCGAGCCTGGGCCTTCGTCGTCTCCGGGGAACAGTCTCTCGTGCCATTCCGTGCGACGACGGTCCGTGACCGGTGGCGTGTGGCAGTCGCCGTGCGGCCTCATGATCACCGTTTGTGGAGCGCGGGGGCCGTGGAGTGCACTCCGGACTCCACAACCGGTGATCATGGAGTCAGAGCGCGGGCGGTACGTCCCGGCGGGCGACCCACCAGGTCGCGACCCCGGCCCCGGTGAGCAACGGGACGAGCACCAGCACAGCGGGGCCGGCGAACACCGCGACCACGCCCAGCGCGATCGCCGCGGTCCCCGCGCCGAGGCCGCTGGCCACGGCCAGCGCCGTCGCCCGCTCGCCGATCGGCTCCCCGGCCACCCAGGAGAGCGTGCGGGCCACCCCGGCGACGACCACCGCCAGCACGATCCCCACGACCACCGCGGCAGGTGGCAGCGCAGCACCCGCCGCGAGCACGACCGGGATCGCGAGCGCGGTGAGGACGGCGGACAGCAGGGCACGCAGGGACCGCCGCAGCGGCGGTACGGGGGGTGTCACGTCTCCCCATTGTGCAGGGTCTGACCTGCGGTTTCGATGTAACCTGCGCGACCCTCAGTAGAGCCGGGCCGCGTAGCCGGCACCGTAGTACTCCTCGATCTTCTCCAGTGGCTCGTCGGGACGGGCGAGCCGCTTGGCGAGCTGCGCGGTGGAGGGCAGCGCGTCCGGCTCGGGCCAGCTCGTCGTCACCCACAGCTCGGAGCGCAGGAACGCCTTGGGACAGTGGAAGTAGATCTGGTCGATCGCGACCTCGCAGGCGAGCAGCGGCCGGCGGCCCTTCACAGCGAGCTCGTCGAAGTACGGCGCGTCCCGGACGAGCCGGGCCCGGCCGTTGATGCGCAGCGTGTCGTTGCGGCCCGGCACCAGGAGGATCACGCCGACGTGCGGATTCTCCAGGACGTTGCGCCAGCCGTCGACGCGGCCGTTGCCGGGACGCTCGGGAATCGCGACCGTGCGGTTGTCGACGACGTGCACGAAACCGGCCGGGTCACCCTTCGGCGAGACGTCGCAGGTGCCGTCGCGGCCCGACGTCGCCAGCAGCAGGAACCGGGACGCCGCCAGCCAGGCGCGGTGCACGTCCACGAGGTGGTCGCGTTCCTTCGCCAGCGCGGGCGCGATGGGCTGCCCGGTGATCCCCTGCAGCTCGGCGAGGGTACGGATCTCGGTGCCGTGCGCGTCGGAGGTCATGGGTCGACGGTAGGCGCGGACGCGGGCGGGGCCGAGTGGATTCCGGTCACGGACGTCCGACGACGGGCAGCGCCCACGCCCGCCACGGCAACAGGACAGGCCCGTCCGGCAGCGGCGTCCGCTGACGCGGCGCGTACGGCGCGTTCACCGGTGCACCGTCGATCCCTGGGGGCCGTCGCTCCAGGAGATCTTCTTGGCGAAGCAGTCGTCGGAGCCGAAGCCCTGGGCGTCGCACCAGGCGTTCGCGCCGGCCGCGGTGGTGAAGGGCTGGGCGACGACCACGACCCAGTAGTCGCTGTTGCGGAAGACCGGCCAGTCGCCGGACCAGACCAGCGCGGCGCCCGGGTACTGCGCGGCGAGGCCGCGGTAGTGGTCGAGGATGCCCTGCTCGTCGTAGGTGATGCCGCCGTCGCTGGTGCCGGCGCGCTTGGAGGACAGCTGCGGGACCCAGTAGCCGGCCGTCGCGGCGACGCGCGGGCTGTCGGCGGCGGCCTGCTCGGTGAGCGACGTCGTCGGCGACGGGCTGTAGCCCGGCACGTAGGTGGTCGGCGGGATCACGACCGGTGCCGCGGCCGGGGCGACCACCACCGGCACCGGCGCGGCCGCCGGGGTCACGGTGGGTGCGGTGCCGGGGAGCAGGTCGGGGCGCAGGACGAGCAGCGCCGCCCC
>NZ_JAMXSG010000248.1:0-9012 GCF_024124365.1 Pseudonocardia sp. McavD-2-B | reverse complement strand
AGCGCCCCAGCAGTGCGGGCCGGGGCGCCTCGGCGGGCGCGACGTCCTGCCCGACCGAGGCCGCCGCCGCGGCCGGGACGGCCTCGTCGGTCAGCGACCCGGCGATCGGGGCGAGCGCCGCGACCAGCGACAGCAGCAGCACCGCGACGAGGCGGCGGGCCGGGCTGCGGGTCGTGCGCACGAGGGTGATCCGTCCGGTTCGGGGGGTTTCCTGCGGCGACGGTACCGGTCACCGCACCGGCGACGACGGCGCAGGGGTCGGGCACCAGGCGCGCGGCCGCTCGCCGTTCGGCACAATCGCGACCGCACCAGCGTGACGACCCAGAGAGGACGACTGACGTGAGCACGGATCCGTCGACCAGCGAGACGATCGACTCCGACACGACGGGCGGGGAGACGATCGAGTTCCAGGCCGAGGCCCGGCAGCTGCTGCGGTTGATGATCCATTCGATCTACTCGAACAAGGACGTCTTCCTGCGCGAGCTGATCTCCAACGCCTCCGACGCGCTGGACAAGCTGCGCCTCGCCGCCTACCAGGACAAGGACCTGGGCGCCGACACCGAGGACCTGCACGTCGAGCTCGTGCCGGACGCCGGGGCGCGCACCCTCACCGTCCGCGACAACGGCATCGGGATGACCCGCGACGAGGTCGTCGACCTGATCGGCACCATCGCGAGGTCGGGCACGGCGGAGCTGCTCGCGAAGCTCCGGGAGGCCGGCGACGACGCCCGCCAGGAGCTGATCGGCCAGTTCGGCGTCGGCTTCTACTCCTCGTTCATGGTCGCCGACCGCGTCGAGCTCGTGACCCGCAAGGCCGGCGCGGGCGAGGGCGTGCGGTGGACCTCCGACGGCGAGGGCACCTACACGATCGAGCCGGTCGCCGACGCCCCGCAGGGCACCGCGGTCACCCTGCACCTCAAGGCGTCCGACGCCGAGGACCAGCTGCACGACTACGCCGACCCCTCGGTGCTGCGGCGCATCGTGAAGACCTACTCCGACTTCATCACCTGGCCGGTCCGGATGCCTCCCGGAACCGGCACGGCGGGGGACGCGGACGACGCTGCGCCCGAGACGCTGAACTCGATGAAGGCGCTGTGGGCCCGCCCGCAGAAGGACGTGACCGAGGAGGAGTACGCCGAGTTCTACCGGCACGTCAGCCACGACTGGCAGGAGCCGCTGGAGACGATCCGGCTCGCCGCCGAGGGCACCTTCGAGTACCAGGCGCTGCTGTTCCTGCCGAAGGTCGCGCCGATGGACCTCCACATGCGCGACGCCCGCCGCGGCGTCCAGCTCTACGTCCGGCGCGTGTTCATCATGGACGACTGCGAGGCGCTCGTCCCCGAGTACCTGCGGTTCGTCAAGGGCGTCGTCGACGCCGCGGACCTCTCGCTGAACGTGTCGCGGGAGATCCTCCAGCAGGACCGTCAGATCTCGGCGATCCGCAGGCGCCTGGTGAAGAAGGTGCTGTCGGTGCTCGGCTCGCTGCGTGACAACGAGCCGGAGAAGTACGCGACCTTCTGGGAGCAGTGCGGCCGGGCACTCAAGGAGGGACTGCTGTCCGACGCCGACAACCGCGACACCATCCTCGGGGTCTCGGCGTTCGCGACCACCCACGACGCCGACGCGCCGACCTCGCTCGCCGCCTACACGGAGCGGATGCGCGAGGGCCAGGACGCGATCTACTACATGACCGGGGACTCGCGGACCGCGATCGAGGCCTCCCCGCACATGGAGGCGTTCCGGGACAAGGGCTACGAGGTCCTGCTGCTCACCGACCCGGTCGACGAGGTGTGGGTCGACGCCGTCGACGGCTTCGACGGCACCCCGCTGCGCTCCATCGCCAAGGGCCAGGTGGACCTGCAGACCGACGAGGAGAAGGAGGAGGCGGCGGCGAAGCAGACCGAGTTCGCCGACCTCTGTACCTGGATGGCCGAGGTGCTGACCGAGGACGTCAAGGAGGTCCGGCTCTCCACCCGGCTCACCACCTCCGCGGCCGTTCTCGTCGGCGACGAGTTCGACATGACCCCGACCCTGGAGAAGATGTACCGGGCGATGGGGCAGGAGCCGCCGAAGGTGAAGCGGATCCTCGAGCTCAACCCGTCGCATCCGCTGGTCACCGGGCTGCGCGACGCCCGCGCCGCGGGGAAGGACGAGAGCGGCACCGTCGAGCTGCTGCACGGCATGGCGCTGTTGGCCGAGGGCGGCGAGCTCGCCGACCCGTCCCGGTTCGTGGGGCTGCTCGCGGAGCGCCTGCAGCACGCGCTCTGACGCCGGGCGGCGCGGGGACCGTGCCGTGACGAGAGCCGCACATCTGAAGAGTCACTCAGGTGTCGTGGCTATGCTGTCGCGGTGATCGGGAACCCGCGCCGCTGGGCGCCGCTGCTCGCCGGACTGGTGCTCCTCGCGGGGTGCGGCGCGGGTGACCCGGTCGCGGCACCCGCCGGGCACGGCGACCACGGCACGGGCCCCGCCGCCGACGCGGTCGTCAACTGCGGCGTCGACGTGCCCGTGCAGCGCCCGGAGCGGGTCGTCGCGATGTTCCAGAACGGCATCGAGGCCGTCCTCGCGCTCGGGGCGGGGGACCGGCTGGTCGGCGCGGCCTACCTGGACAACCCGCTGTCGGCACAGCTCGACCCGGACTTCCGGCCGCAGGACTACTGGCCCGAGGAGTACCCGTCGCGCGAGGAGGTGCTGCGGGTCGACCCGGACCTCGTCGTCTCCGGCTTCACCGGTGCCTTCACCCGGGAGGGTCTCGGCACCCGCGCCGAGCTCGGTGCCACCGGCACGGAGACCTTCCTGTTCAGCGCCTACTGCCCGACCGCCGACGGCGGCGACCAGCAGAGCATCGGCGACAACGACGTGTCCTTCGCCGGCGTCGAACGCGACCTCACCGACCTCGGGCGCCTGCTGGGCGCCGAGGACCGGGCCGCGCAGGTCGTCGCCGGCATGCGCGGCACCCTCGCCGACGTCGCCGCCCGGCTCGACGGCGTCACCGATCGTCCGCGGGTGGCGATGCTGAACTCCCCGGGCAGTACCGGTGAACTGCGGGTCTTCGGCACCGGCGACGTCGCGACGACGATCATCGAGGCCGCGGGCGGGCGGCAGGCGTTCGACACCGTCGCCGGCCGGCAGCGCACCGTGTCCCTGGAGGGCGTCGTCGCGGCGAGCCCGGACGTGATCGTGATCCCGGCCTGCTGCGGGCGCGACGTCGGCCCGGAGGGCGCGGAGCCGCTGGCCCAGCGTCTGCGCAACGACCCGGCGCTCGCCACGGCCCCCGCGGTCCGCGGCGGGAGGGTGTTCACCACGACCTTCGCCGAGATCAGCCCCGGCATCCGCAACGCCGACGCGGTCGCGACGCTCGCCCGGCGGCTGCACCCCGACCGGTTCGGCGGCTGAGCCCCGGCGACGGGCGGGTCGGGGGTGGAGTGCGGATCCGCCCGGCGCCGTTGCCGAGCGGACGACCGGAACCGTAGCGGGTCCGCGCCGCCCGCGACAGCGACCGTGCCCCGATCGTTGCTAGGGCTCCTCCGAGCCCGGGGGCAGCGGCGGGTTGCCCGGTCGCAGCCCGTCGAGCAGCAGCGCCAGGTAGCGGGCGCGGTCCTCGCCCGACGCCGTCTCCGCCGCGTCCGACCCCTCGGCGACGGCCAGCGCCATGACCAGGACCGCCGACAGGTCCCGCGGGGTGAGCTCCGGGCGCACCGCGCCCGCCTCGCGCGCCCGGTCCAGCAGCCGGGTCAGCGTCCGGCCGTAGCGCTCGGCGGACTCGACGTCGAACGCGCCGGCCTCGCGGGCCAGCTGCAGGATCGTCCGCCGTCCGGCGATCGCCTCCACCGCCCGGCCCAGCGACCCGGCCAGGTCGGCCCAGGGGTCGCCGTCCCCGGCGGCCGCGGTCGGCTCGATCTCCGCGACGAACACCTGGTCCAGCACCGCCCGCACCAGCACGTCGCGGGTCCGGAACCGGCGGTACAGCGTCGCGACGCCGACCCCGGCCCGGCGCGCGATCTCCTCCAGCGGGACGTCCGCTCCGTCGGACTCGAACGCCGCGGCCGCCGTGTCGACGATCCGGCGGTGGTTGCGGGCGGCGTCGGCGCGCAGCGGACGGCCCGCCGGGGAGCCGTCGAGCGACGAAGCGGTCATCACTGCACGGTATCGCCCGGCCTCACCAGGTCACCGGCAGCGTGTGCATGCCGTAGACGAAGTGGTAGGCCCGGAAGGCCTCGGGCGGGACCGGCCCGGCCGGGGCGAGGGTGGGGAAGCGGCGGAGCAGGGCGGGGAACGCCGTCGCCATCTCCATCCGGGCCAGCGGGGCGCCCAGGCAGTGGTGCACGCCGTGCCCGAACGCGACGTGCCCGGCCGCGCCGCGGGTGAGGTCGAGCCGGGCGGGGTCGTCGAACCCGGACCCGGTGTCGCGGTTGGCGGTGGGCAGCGAGCACATCACCAGCGACCGCGCCGGGATCGGGGTGTCGCGCAGGACGGTGTCGGTCGTCGTCACCCGGACCACCCCGGTGTGCACGATCGACAGCCACCGGAGCAGCTCCTCCACGGCGGGCCGGGCCAGCTCGGGGTCGCTGCGCAGCAGCGCGGCCTGCTCCGGGTCCTCCAGCAGCGCCAGGGTGCCCAGCGACAGCATGTTCGACGTCGTCTCGTGCCCGGCGATCAGCAGCAGCGACGCGATCCCGACCAGCTCGTCGTGGCTGATCTCCTCGCCGTGCTCGCGGATCAGCATGCCGAGGATGTCCTCACCCGGGTCGGCCAGAGCCGCGTCGACGAGCCGGGCCATGTAGGCGCGGTTCTCCCGGCCCACGGCCAGTCGCTCCTCGGCGGGCAGGGACACGTCGAGCAGGCGCGTCGACCGGGCGGTGAACTCGTCGCGGTCGGTGTAGGGCACCCCGAGTAGCTCGCAGATGACCATCGACGGCACCGGCAGGGCGAACAGGGAGACCAGGTCGGCACCCGGCCCGGCGGCCTCCAGCGCGTCGAGGTGCTCGTCGACGATCTCGGTGATCCGCGGCTCCAGGCGGGCCATCCGGCGCTGGGTGAACTCGCGGGTGAGGAAGCGGCGCAGCCGGGTGTGCTCCGGCGGGTCCTGCAGCAGCAGCTGGCCGGCCCGCATCTGCTCCTGCTCGCGCTCCGACAGCGGCGGTGCGTCCGGGCGGGTCAGCTCGGCGCTCCCGGCGTTGGAGTAGGTTGCGGCGTCGCCGAGCACGTGCCGCACGTCGTCGTAGCGGGTGACGAGGTAGGCCTCGGCGCCGAAGGCGGTCCGCACCCGTGGGACGTCGCCGGAGTCGCGGATGCGCTCCAGCTCGGCGTCGGGCAGGAACCGGTCGCGGCGCATGTGCAGCGGGAGCGTGAAGTCCGTGGCGGTGTCGGTCATGGTGCTGGCCTCCGGAGGGTCGGCGGGCGCGTCGCACCCACGGTAACCGCTCAAACGACAGTGTGCTCTCGTTTCGCGTCACCTGTCCGGTACGCCCCGGATGACCGCCGGACCGGTGGCACCGGGCGAACCGTGACAGGCTGCAACCGTCATCGGCGACGGCGCCCCGGGGAGATCCGTGTTCCAGCAAGATCCCGAACCACTCGGCAGTCTCTGGCTGTCCGCACTCGTCGCACTGCTCCCGCTGGTGGCGATCTTCGTGACGCTGGGTGCCCTGCGCTGGAAGGCGCACTGGGCCGGGCTGGCCGCACTCGTCGTCGCCGTCGCGGTCGCGGTGGCGGCCTTCGGGATGCCGGTGCACCTGGCCCTGCTCTCGGCCACCGAGGGAGCGGTGTTCGGCCTGTTCCCGATCATGTGGATCGTCTTCACCGCGATCTGGCTCTACCAGCTCACCGTCGCCGCGGGCCGGTTCGAGGACCTGCGCGCCGCCTTCGGGCTGATCTCCGACGACCCCCGGGTGCAGGCGATCATCATCGCGTTCTGCTTCGGTGGTCTGCTCGAGGCGCTGGCCGGGTTCGGTGCCCCGGTGGCGATCACCGGCGTCATGCTGATGGCGCTCGGGTTCTCCCCGGTCCGGGCGGCGGTCGTCGTGCTGCTGGCCAACACCGCCCCCGTCGCGTTCGGCGCGGTCGGCACGCCGATCATCACCGCGGGCACCCTCACCGGGATCCCGTACAACGAGATCGGCGCCGTCGTCGGACACCAGACCCCGGTGCTCGCGTTCATCGTGCCGACGCTGCTGGTCCTGCTCGTCGACGGGAGGCGCGGGGTGCGCCAGGTCTGGCCGGTGGCGCTCGTCATCGGTCTCGCGTTCGCCGTCGCCCAGTGGCTGGCCGCCACCTACCTCTCGGTCGAGCTCACCGACATCGTCGCCTCACTGACCGGGCTGGCGGCCGGCGTGGTCCTGCTGCGCTTCTGGCAGCCGCGCGGCGGCGCCGAGGCGATGGAGACGCTGCGCATCGAGCGCACCGCCGACGCACCCGTCGAGGACCCGGGAGGCGACGGCGGTGGGTCCGTCGCGACCGAGAAGCGCACCCTCGCCGAGCGCTCGCAGGCGCTGTCGGTCGGCAGGCTGTTCATGGCCTTCGCGCCGTACCTGCTGATCATCGTGGTGTTCTCGGTGGCGAAGCTGGTCGGCCCGGTGTCGACCTTCCTGACCGGCACCGACCTCAAGATCGGCTGGCCGGGGCTCGACGGACAGGTCCTCGGCGCGTCCGGGGACCCGGTGTCGACCACGACCTACAGCGTCCAGTGGCTGTCCTCGCCCGGCTCGCTGCTGCTGATCTGCGGCATCGGCGTCGCGGTGATGTACCGGCTCACGCCCGCGACGGCGGTCCGGGAGTTCGCCGCCACCGCGTACAAGCTGCGGTTCGCCTTCCTCACCGTGGCCACCGTCCTCGCGCTGGCCTACGTGATGAACCTGTCCGGGCAGACGATCTCCATCGGCACCTGGATCGCCGGGACCGGCGCGGCGTTCGCGTTCCTCTCGCCGATCCTCGGCTGGCTCGGCACCGCGGTCACCGGCTCGGACACCTCGGCCAACGCCCTGTTCGCGACGCTGCAGCAGACCGCGGCCGAGCAGGCGGGCCTGGACCCGCACCTGATGGTCGCGGCGAACACCTCCGGCGGCGTCGTCGGGAAGATGATCAGTCCGCAGAACCTCACCATCGCGGCGACGGCCGTGGGCGTCGCCGGCCGGGAGTCCGAGCTGTTCCGGCGGACGATCCTGTGGAGCGTCGGGCTGCTCGCGGTGCTGTGCGTGCTGGTGTCCCTGCAGTCGACCCCGGTGCTCGGATGGATGCTCCCGACCTTCTGACCACGCCGCCGGGCGCTGCGGAAAGATCGTCCGGGTGCGCCTGACCGTCCTGCCCACCGCCGATCTCGGGCGCGACGGGCTCCGTGCCCTGCGTGCCCTGCTCGACGCCGCGTTCCCCGCCGACGCCGACGGGGCCGGCGGGTTCGACGACGCCTCGTTCGACCACGCGCTCGGCGGGGTGCACGTGCTGGCCGGTCCGCTGCACGACCCGGTCGGGCACGCGGCCGTCGTGGGCCGCAGGCTGCTGCACGACGGCGTCGCGCTGCGCACCGGCTACGTCGAGGCCGTGGCCGTGCGGCCCGGGAGCCAGGGCGGCGGGCTCGGCGGGCTGCTCATGGCCGAGGTGGACCGGATCGTGCGCGGCGGGTACCGGCTCGGGGCGCTCGGCGCGGCCGCCCGCGCCGCGCGGCTCTACCGCAGGCACGGCTGGGAACCGTGGTGCGGCCCGCTCGCCGCGCTCACCCCGGACGGCGTCGTCGACACCCCCGACGAGCGCGGCACCGTGCACGTCCTGCCCGTCGACGCGCCGCTCGACCCGGCCCGCGCGCTGGTCTGCGACTGGCGCGACGGCGAGCTGTGGTGACGCCCCCCGGAGTGACGCGGCCGGTTCACCCGGATGTCGACCAGGAGTCGGGTGATCGTCATCCGGCGCCGGTGGAGTTCACCCGTGCAACTGGCGGTGCTCGACCTGGCGGGTACGACGATGGTCGACGACGGGCTCGTGCTCGCCGGCCTGCGGGCCGGCCTGCGCGCCGCCGGGGTCCGCGTCGACGGTCCCTGCTACCCGGCGCTGGACCGGCAGGCCCGCGCGACGATGGACCGCCCGGTCATGACGGTGCTCGGCGAGCTCCTCGACGGCGACATGTACCGGGCCCGCCGCGCGCACTCCGCGTTCGCCGACCACCTGCACGCCGCGCTGGACGCGGGCCGCGTCCGCCCGGTCCCCGGCGCCGCGCAGACCCTCGACGCGCTCCGCGACGCCGGCCTGAGCGTGGCCCTGACCTGCGGGTTCGATCCCGAGCTGCGGGACCGGCTGGTGTCGGCGCTGGAGTTCACCGAACGGGCGGACATGGTCCTGTCGCCCGCCGACGTCGACGGCCGCGGCCTGCCCGAGCCCGACCTGCTCCACGCCGCGGCACGGCGGGCCGGGACCGAGCACTCCCAGGTCGCGGTGGCCGGTGACGCGACCGCCGACATCGACGCCGCCGTCCGGGCGGGGGCGGGGCTCGCGGTCGGGGTGCGGGGTGGGGCGCACGGCGAGCCGCGGCTGCGTGCGGCGGGCGCCGACGCCGTCATCGACTCGGTCGCGGACCTGCCCGCGCTGCTCGGCCTCCCCAGCTGAGCCCGCACGGCGTAGCGTCCGTCCCGATCTTGACCGGTCCGCGGTGACGACGGGGGTGGCGGCGTGGCCCGACGCACGGTGGCGGTGGCGTCGCTCGGCACGATGCTGGCCCTGGTCAGCTACACCGCGCCGCTGGCCACCCTGGCCCCGATCGCGGCCGACCTGGGCTCCTCGCCGTCGGGGCGCTCCTGGATCCTCAGCTCGATGAGCCTGGGGCTCACCGCGGTGCTGCTGACCGCGGGGACCCTGGCCGACCGGCTGGGGCGGCGCGCGGTGTTCACGACCGGCGCGGTCGTGCTGGCCCTGGCCTCGGCGGGCGGCGCGCTCGCCACCGGCACCGCCGGGTTCGTCGCCGGCCGGATCGGGCAGGGCGTCGGGGCCGCCGCGGTCGTCGCGTGCAGCCTCGCGCTGATCGGGCAC
>NZ_JAMXSG010000247.1:0-9084 GCF_024124365.1 Pseudonocardia sp. McavD-2-B | reverse complement strand
GGCGGGCGGCGCCGACCGGCCCGCGCACCGGTCGGGCCCGGCCGCCCCGCACCCGGGCACCGGCACGGGTGCCGACCCGGACGACCACTACCACCCGCCGGAGCCGCCGCCGCTGCCACGGCCGGGGCCACCGGCCGTCGTGGGTGGCGGGCTGATCGGGGTGGGGCTGCTGCTGTGCATCGCGCCGGGCCTGATCGGCGTCGGCGGGACCTGGCCGCTGCCGCTGGGACTGGTGCTCATCGCGGCCGGCCTGGGCTGGCTGCTGCTGCGCCTGTGGAGCCCCGACTCCGACGAGGGCCCCGACCCCTGGGACGACGGCTCGCGGCTGTAGCGCGCTCAGCGCCGGGCGCCGGTCCGCAGGCTCTCGCGGGCCAGCGTCGCCGCGCCCACGACGGCGGCGGCCGCGCCGAGCTGCGCGGTCCGGATCCGGGCCAGCGGCCGGTTGCCCGCCCCGGTGAGGATGCGGGCGTAGTGCTCGCGGGCGGCGTCGAGGAACAGCGGAGCCGACGCCGACACCCCGCCCGCGATCACCACGAGGTCCGGGTCGAAGACGTCCGCGACGAGCGAGAGCCCCTCCCCCAGCCAGCGCCCCATGTCGTCGACGGCGGCGCGGGCGACCGGGTCCCCCTCACGGGCGGCCGCGGCGACCCGCTTGCCGGTGACCCGCCCCGGGTCGACGGCGGTCTCACGGGCCAGCCCGGACGGGCCCGGCACGGCGCCGCCCGAGAGCATCTCCAGCGCGGTGGCACCGAGTGCGGTCCCGCTGCAGTAGCGCTCCCAGCAGCCGCGCTTGCCGCACGGGCAGGCCCGCCCGTCCGGGACGACCCGCAGGTGCCCCAGCTCGGGTGCGACACCGTGCGCGCCGCGGAACAGCTCGCCGTCGAGCAGCAGGGCGCCGCCGATCCCGGTGCCCAGCGCGATCACCAGTGCCACCGAGGCACCGGCCGCGGCGCCGTAGCGCCGCTCGGCGAGCGCGGCGGAGTTCGCGTCGTGCTCCACGACGACCGGGATCCCGCCGAGCCGGGCGCCGATCCGCTCGGCGACCGGGGCGTCGCGCCAGGACAGGTGCGGCGCGTAGCGGACCAGCCCGCGGGGGGCGTCGACGAACCCGGCGAGCGCGAGCCCGACGGCGGCGACGGTGTGCCGGCGTCGCAGCTCGTCGACCGCACCGGCGATGGCTGCCTCCAACGCGTCGTCGGTGCGCGGGGTCGGTGCGGAGGCGGTGTCGAGGATCCCGCCCTCGGCATCGACGACACCCGCGCGCACGCTGGTGCCCCCGACGTCCACCCCGATGGTGCGGACGTCGGACATCCGGGGGCTCATGTCCGGTGCACCACGATCCGCTGCACGGAGCGTCCGCCGCCGTGTGGGCGGCGGGGCTCCTGGCGCGCGGGCGGGGCGGCCTCCTCCAGCACCGCGACGAGCACGGCGAGCAGCCCGCCGGCGTGGTCGGCGAGCCGGGTGACCAGCTCCGACCGCTCCCCCCGCACGACGGCGATCAGCGCGCACACCGGGCAGGCGGTGCAGGAGCCCGCGTCGCCGGGGCCGGGGTCGCTCCCGGCGGCCCGCAGCGAGTCCGACATCGTCTCGGTGGCCGCGCGCAGCCGGTCGAGCAGCGCCATCGCGGTGACCCGGAGGTCCTCCGGGATGCCGCTGTGATCGCCGCAGTGGGTGCCGCACCGCGTGTCACGGCCGCTCACGAGGTCATCCAGGTGCCCGGGTCGGGCACGAAGGAGATCACCAGGCGGGCGTCGGAGCCGCGGCCCTCCAGCCGGGCACCGGTGGCCTCGCAGCGGCGCAGGACCGACGGCAGCGAGACCACGCGCCGGGAGAACCCGATACCGACGACCATGTCGTCGCCGACCCGGGCGAGGTCCAGCGGGGCGTCCTGGGCGCCGGGCAGCGCCACGTCGAGCTCGAACTCGGTGTCGGCGGAGACGCCGTGGCCCGCGGTGCGGCGCAGCTCCATCAGCGGCCGTGGCGGGGCGCCGTCGGCGGTGCCCGCGGGGTCGTCGTCGCCGTAGACCGACAGGGCCAGCTCGCGCAGCGCACCGACGCCGGTCGGCTCGGCGGCGGTGTAGCGGACCGCGGTCACGGGTACGTCCGCACCGAGCTCGCCCAGCTCGGCGAGCACGGACTGCTGCTCGGTGGCGCGTTCGCGCAGCCAGCGCGCCGCGGGCCCGCGCAGCGACGGCGGCGGGCCGGGCATCACCCGGTTCGCCAGCAGCCCGTCGACCCGCAGCTCGTGCAGGGCGAGCGCGGTCAGCGTCCGGCGGGTCTCGGCCGCGACGACCCGCTCCGGGGTCAGCACCAGCCGGATCGAGGTGCGGGAGCGGTCGGCGAGCAGCCCGCGCAGACCGCGCAGCTGCTCGGCCAGCACGCCGAGCGCGTCGATCGTGCGGTCCCAGCCCGCGCCGTCGGCCTTGGCCCCGGCGAGCCCGGCGACCAGGCCGCGCACGGCGCGGCGGTGCGCGGGGAACAGCCGCTCCAGGTAGCCCGACAGCGCCTCGGGCAGGGTGAGCAGCCGCAGCGTCTCCGCGGTCGGCCCGCAGTCGACGACGACGACGTCGAAGCGGCCCGAGTCGGCGTAGCGCTGCACCTCGACCAGCGCGAGGAGGTCCTCGACGCCGGGCAGCACGGTCAGCTCGTCGGCGACGAGCTCGTCCACACCGGCCCCGGCGAGCATCGTGCGCAGGTGCCCCTGCAGGTCGCCCCAGGCGCCCTCGAGCAGGTGCCGGGCCTCGATGTGGGCACCCCACAGGTTCTCGGTGACCTCGGCGGGCTCGGCGCCCAGCTCGGCGTCCAGCGCGTCGCCGAGGGAGTGCGCCGGGTCGGTGGACACGACCAGCGCGGACCGGCCGGTCCCGGCCACGTGCGCGGCCGTCGCGGCGGCCAGGGTCGTCTTGCCGACCCCGCCCTTGCCGGTGAAGAGCACGACGCGCACAGCGCGGAGCCTAACGATCGCGTCCGGGTCGCCGCCGACCGGCTCAGCCCTTCTCGACGCGGCGCTTGAGGCCCTTCAACGCGGCGTCGATGATCACTTTCTCCGCCTTGCGACGGAGCATCCCGATCATCGGGAAGTTGACCTCGACGCTGAGCTCGTAGGTGACGGTGGTGCCGCCGGCGTCGCCGACCAGCCGGTACGCGCCGTCCTGGGCGCGCTGGATGCCGCCCTTGACCAGCGTCCAGGACACCGAGCGGTCGTCGGCGGCCCAGTCGTAGTCGAGGGTGTAGGTGTCCTTGATGGCCCCGGCGTCCATCGCGAAGCGGACCTGGCGGGCGCGACCGTCGGCACCGGCGTCGAGGATCTCGACGCTGGTGATCTGGTCGGTCCACTCGGGGTAGGACGCGAAGTCCGCGATCACCGCCATGACCCGCTCCGGCGGGGCGTCGATGTGGATCGAGGACGAGGTCGCGTCGGCCATGGCGGGAGGCTATCCGGTGGTCAGAAGCGGAGCACGTAGGGCGTGCCGTGCGCGCGGAAGTGTCCGGCGTTGACGCACTCGGTGCGGCCGATCCGCGCGCGACGGTGCAGCGGCTGGTGCACGTGACCGAACAGGGCGTGCGACGGCTGCTCGGCCCGGATCCGCGCGGCCAGCGGGGCGCTGGCGATCTCGGCGCGGCGGGTGACGACGTCGTAGGTCAGGCCCGGGTGCGCCGGCGGGACGTGGGTGCACAGCACGTCGGCCGGGCCGAGCGCGTCCAGGCGCGCGGTCCAGTCCTCGTGGGTCACGAAGTGCGGCCGCCAGGGGCCGGTACGGCGCGGGTCGATCCCGGGCGGCAGCGGCACCCCGCCGAGGAAGCCGAACCGGCGACCGCCGATCTCGACCACCCGTCCGTCGGCGCGGGTGACGCCGTCGGTGTCGGGCCAGGCGTCAGGGACGTCGACGTTGCCCGGGATCGCCCAGACCGGTACCCCGAGCCCGCCCAGCACCCCGAAGACCTCGGCGTACTGCGCGGCGACGGCCTCGGCGACGGCGGCGGCCGGGTCGGTGAACCGGGCCCAGGAGCGCTCCAGCAGACCCAGCATCTGCCCGCGCGGCGCCCCGATCCGGCGCATCCGGCCGAACTCCGCGGCCACCTCGGGCCCGAGCAGCCGGGAGATGATCCCGTTGGTCGGGTCGCGGTAGTCGATGAACTCCAGCAGGTCGCCGAGTACCAGCACCCCGTCGGCGCCCTCGGCGGCGCGGGCGAGCGGGACGGTGGCGCCGTGGACGTCGGTGACGACGTGCAGCCGCACGCTCAGGCCGTCCGGTCCGGCCGGAACGCCGACGGCGCGACGCCCGCCGGGCGCCCGTCCTCCAGGCGCCGTTTGAGCGCGAAGGCGTGCGCCTTGAACGCTCGGTGCCGCCGGTCGGACTCCGCGCGCAGCCACCGGCGGCGCCGCAGCCGGCCACCGGGCGGCGGGCCGTCCGGGTCCGCGCGCAGGAAGAAGTGCAGGACGGTGCCGTCGCCCTCCGGCTCGCACCAGACCTCCATGGTCCCGACGAGCGCGCCGGTCACGGTCCAGCGCAGCCCGGCCGGTCCGCGGTCGTGCGCGACCTCGGGGCGCAGGTCGGGCCAGTACGACGGCCACCGGGCCGGGTCGGCGAACTCCGCCGCGACCCGCTCGCGGGGCACGGCCAGGAAGGTCTCGTCGATCACGTCGATCGCGGGCACCCGGTCAGCGTGCCACCCCGTGCGACGGCGCCGGTCACGGGTACCGTCGCGGCCCGGACCGGACCGGCGGCACCACCGACCGATCCGTTATGTCCGAATCGATGTACGTGGACCCTACTCTCCGGTAGGTTCTGCTCCGAGGTGTCGCCGCAGCCGTCGCGGTGACCGCGTTCAGCCTGTCGAGGCCGCCAGGAGGTCGATCCCCGTGCGTGAGTACAGCGTTCCCGCCGCGGTGTCCGTGGGAGACGAGGAATCGCTCTCGGACGCCGTGTTCGACAACGCCACGCAGCACCCGTCGGACGTGCTCTACCGCCGCAAGGGCGCGGACGGGAGCTGGTCGGAGGTGACCGCGGCCGAGTTCGGTGAGCAGGTCACCCGGATCGCCGCCGGGCTTATCGCCGCGGGTGTGCAGGCCGGGGACCGGGTCGCACTGCTGTCGCGGACCCGGTACGAGTGGACCCTGTTCGACTACGCGATCCTCGCCGCGGGCGGGGTCACCGTGCCGATCTACGAGACGTCGTCGCCGGACCAGATCTCCTGGATCGTGTCCGACTCCGGCGCCGTCGGGATCGTCGTGGAGACCGCCGAGCACGCCGCGTCGGTGGAGAAGGTCCGCGGGGACCTGCCCGAGCTGCGCACCGTCTGGCAGATCGAGCCTGCCGCGTCGGCCCCGGACGCCCCCTCGGCGGTCGAGCAGCTGCGCGGCCTCGGCGCGGACACCCCCGACGACGTGGTGCACGAACGTCGCGGCGGGGTGCGCGCCGACGACCTCTGCACCCTGATCTACACCTCGGGCACCACCGGTCGCCCCAAGGGCTGCGAGCTGACCCACCGCAACCTGATCGCCGAGATCCGCACGATCGCCGCGACGATCCCGCACCTGTTCGAGCCCGGGGACTCGGTGCTGCTGTTCCTGCCGCTCGCGCACGTGTTCGGCAAGGCCATCCAGTGCGGCTGCCTGTCCACCCGCACGATCGTCGGCCACTCCCCCGACGTGAAGACCCTGCTGCCCGACCTGGCGGACTTCCGGCCGACCTTCCTGCTCGCGGTGCCGCGGGTGTTCGAGAAGGTCTACAACGGCGCGCGGCTCAAGGCGCACAACGACGGCAAGGGCAAGATCTTCGACGCGGCCGCCGACACCGCGATCGCCTACTCCGAGGCCCTCGACGCGGGCGGGCCCGGCCTGCTGCTCAAGGCCCGGCACGCGCTGTTCGACAAGCTCGTCTACGGCAAGCTGCGCGCCGCCGTCGGCGGCCGGGTCAAGGCCGCGGTGTCCGGCTCGGCCCCGCTCGGGGGCCGGCTCGGGCACTTCTTCCGCGGCGTCGGGCTGCCCGTGCTGGAGGGCTACGGCCTGACCGAGACCTCCGCCGGCATCACCCTGAACACCCTCGACGCCCAGCGCGTCGGCTCGGTGGGCCGCCCGGTCCCCGGCTGCGCGGTCCGGATCGCCTCCGACGGCGAGATCATGCTGCGCGGCGACATCGTCTTCCGCGGCTACTGGAAGAACGAGGAGGCCTCGAAGGAGGCCCTGGAGTCCGACGGCTGGTTCCACTCCGGCGACATCGGCGAGCTCGACGACGCCGGCTTCCTCACCATCACCGGCCGCAAGAAGGAGATCATCGTCACCGCCGGCGGCAAGAACGTCGCCCCGGCCGTGCTCGAGGACCGGCTGCGGGCGCACCCGCTGGTCGGGCAGTGCATCGTGATCGGCGACCAGAGGCCGTTCATCTCCGCGCTGGTCACCATCGACCCGGACGCCCTGCCGGGCTGGCGCGAGCGCAACGGCAAGCTGGCGGGCGACGGCAGCTCGGCCGCCGACCTCGTCGACGACCCGGAGCTGCGCGGCGAGATCGCGGCCGCGGTCGAGGACGCCAACCAGGCCGTCTCGCGGGCCGAGCAGATCCGCAAGTTCACGATCCTGCCGCACGACTTCAGCGAGGCCGGCGGCGAGCTGACGCCGACGATGAAGGTCAAGCGCAAGGTCGTCGTGGAGTCCTACTCCGGCGAGATCGAGGCGCTCTACGCGGGGACCACCGCCGACAAGGGCTGACCCCGCCGTCGACGACGGGTCGTGCACTCAGCGCGGCCCGTCGTCGCCGGTCAGGAAGCCGTGCAGGCGCGCCGCCGACGACGGCCCACCCCAGACCCGCCGGACGTGGGCCCGTCCGGCGCGGCCCATCGCCGTCGCCCGGGCGGGGTCGGCGAGCAGGTCCGCGACCCGGTCGGCGACGGCGGCGACGTCACGTCCCGGCACGACGTGGCCGGTCACACCCTCCTCGACGGTCTCCGGCGCGCCGCCGGAGTCCCCCGCGACGACGGGCAGCCCCGACGCCGCGGCCTCCAGCAGCGCGATCCCCAGCCCCTCGACGTCGAGCCCGCCGAGGTGGGTGCGGCACGGCAGGGCGAACACGTCACCGGCGGCGTGGTGCGCGGCGAGCTCGGCGGCCGGGACCCCGCCGGTGAGCACGACGGCGTCGGTCACCCCGGCGCGTGCGGCCAGTCTGCGCAACCGGTCCCGGTAGGGGCCGCCGCCGACGAGCAGCAGCCGGGCGCCCGGCACCCGGCGGCGGATCCGCGGCAGCGCCGCGACCAGCACGTCCTGGCCCTTGCGCGGCACCAGCCGGGACACGCACGTCACGACCGGTGCGTCGCCGAGCCGGTACCGGGTCCGGACCGCGGCGCGGGCGTCCGGGTCGGGTGCGAACCGGACGGTGTCCACCGGGGGCGGCAGGACCTCCAGTGCCGCGTCCGGGCCGAACGCGCCGGCGAGCCGGCCGCGGGTCCAGCGCGAGACCGTGGTGACGACGTCGGCGTCCCGGCCGATCCGGTGCAGCGCCCGGCGCGCGCCGGGCAGCATCGACCAGCCGACCTCGTGGCCGTGCGTGGTGGCGACGACCCGCTCCACCCCGGCCCGGAGGCGGAGGTACGGGCCGAGCAGCCCCAGCGGCGCGGCCGCGCCGAACCAGACGGTCCCGGCGTCGTGCTCGCGGGCCAGCTCCGCGGCGCGCCGGGCGACCTCGGGGACCGGCAGCATCAGCGACGACCGGTGCCGGTGCACGGGGAACGGCAGCGCGGCGTCGTGGTCGGCGGCACCGCGCCAGGCGGGCGCGTGGACCGCGAGCGAGTCCGGCGGGAGCGCGCGGGCGAGGTCGGACAGGTACGACTGGATGCCGCCGGGCCGGGGCGGGAAGTCGTTGGTCACCAGCAGCGTGCGCGCCACGGTCGGCGACGCTAGTCCTCGGCGGGGCGCCGGCCGCCGGTGGTCACCGGCGGACTGGCGGCGGGGGTCGGGACGGCGGCTCCGCGCACGCGCTGCGCGTCGGGGATGCGGGCCGCCGTCCGACACTCCGGGGAGCGGACGAGTTCCGCGTCCTCACCGTTGCGTGACCGGATCGGTCGCCCGCCGGGGTGGCGCTGCTCCGTACGAGTGGTGGTGTCCGCTCGACGGCACAGCTGGTGAGGATGTCGTGCTGTTCAGGTGAACGAGCGCGGCAGCCCGCGGTGACGGCCCCGGCCCGGATTTTCTTCGGCGCGGCCATTCTGTCGGACCCCTCCCCTAGCGTCCGCGGTGCTCGACCACCTCGGGTCCGACGAAGGAGGAGCCATGATCGTCGACTGCGATCGCTGCGAGGTCCGCGGGGCCGCGTGCGGTGCCTGCGTCATCGGGGTGCTGCTGGAGGTCCCGGAGGACGACCGGCCGATCCCCTACCTTCCCGTCGACCTGCCGGCCGGCACGGAGGCCACGACCGTCGTCCCGGTGGAGTTCGCCGAGCCGGAGCGCCGGGCACTGCAGGTGCTGGCCGAGGGCGGCCTCATCCCGCACCTGCGTCTGGTCGAGCCGGGCACACCGGCGCCCGGTCGAGCCGGGCGCACGGCGCTGCCGATGCCGGTGGTCCCGCCGGCCGGGCACGGGCCCCGGCACCGTGACGTGGGGTGAGCGCTCAGCCGCCGAGGCGGCGCAGCAGCACCGCGGACGCCACGGTGTGCGCGCCCCGGCGGCGCACCGAGCGCACGATCTCCTGGTCCGACGTCGCGACCAGCAGCGGCCGGCCCGCCGGCTCGGCGGCGACGAGGTCGCGGACGACGTCGTCGGCGATCACCCCGGCGTCGCTGAACAGCACCCGCACCCCGCGGCTGCCGCGCACCGGCGCGGCGATCACGGCGGCCCCGTCGAACACCACGGTGATCTCGGCCCCCGTGCGGGCACCCAGTGCGCCGAGCTGGGCCACCAGCCGGGAGCGCTGGTCGGCCAGCGGCAGGTCCGGGTAGCCGGTCTTGCTGACGTTGTAGCCGTCGACGATGAGGTGCACCGACGGCACGGTCAGCAGGGCGTCCAGCGCGGCCAGCCCGTCGACGGGGGCCGCGACGCGCGCGCCGGTCCCGCGGTCGCCCGTTCCCGCGACGAGGTCCGCCGGCCGCGGTCCG
>NZ_JAMXSG010000246.1:0-9084 GCF_024124365.1 Pseudonocardia sp. McavD-2-B | reverse complement strand
CGGCCCGGACGGCGTCGGCGATCACCGGGTCGTGCGGGCGCCACCAGTCGTCGTCGGCGACGCCGATCCGGGGCAGCACCGCCGCGGCCGACGCGCCGGGCTCCCCGAGCGCGGTGCGGGCGACGGCGAGCGAGGCGGCGTCGGCGGCCAGCAGCCCGACCGTGTCGAACGACTCGGCGAGCGGGAACACCCGCTCGCCCGGGATGGCCCCGCGCCGCGGCTTCAGCCCGGCGACGCCGCACAGCGCGGCCGGGGTGCGCACGCTCGCCCCGGTGTCGGTCCCGACGGCCAGCGCGAGGTGCCCGGCGGCGACGGCCGCGGCGGACCCGGACGACGAGCCGCCCGTGATCCGGGCCGGGTCGTGCGGGTTGCGGGCCGCGCCGGTGGCGGCGACGTCGCCGGTGGGGCCGTAGGCGAACTCGTGGGTGTGGAGCTTCGCGACGACCACGGCCCCCGCGGCCCGCAGCATCGTCACCACCGGTGCGTCGGCGGTCGCGGGGGCGGCGTCGGCCAGCAGCCGCGAGCCGCACCGGGTCGGCAGCCCGGTGACGTCGACCAGGTCCTTGATCCCGACGGCGACGCCGTGCAGCGGGCCCAGCCGTCGTCCCGCGGCGGACAGCGCGGTCAGCTCGGCGGCGCGCTCGCGGGCGCGGTCGGCGTCGAGGGCGACCACGCAGTTCGTGGTGTCGGACCCGAGCCGGGACAGCACGTCGTCGACGTGCTCGGAGGGGGAGAGCTCCCCGGAGTCGAGGGCCCGCAACAGATCGGGGAGCGGCAGCACGCGCTCAGCGTGCCGTCGCTCCCCGACTCCGACAACCGGTGGTCAGCGCGCGGCGTGCATCGTCGCCGCGATCTCGCGCGCCTCGTCCACCGACCCCGCCGACGGCTGCGAGTCCCGCAGCGGCCGGTTCGCCGTCTCGGGGAGGAACAGCAGCGTCACGACGCCGATGACCCCCGCCGCGATCAGGTAGTAGCCGGGCCACAGCAGGTCGCCCGTGGACAGGACGAGCGCCGACATCACCAGCGACACGGTCCCGGCGAACGCCGACACGAAGATGTTGAACGCGATCGACAGTCCGCCGTAGCGGATCTGTGTCGGGAACAGCGCCGGCAGCGTCGACGGTCCGGTGGCCGAGAAGCAGATCAGCAGCAGCCCCATGACCAGCAGGCCGAGGAACACCGCGGGCACCGACCCGTTCTGCATCAGAAGGATCATCGGGATGCCGAGCACGATCAGCCCGCCCGCGCCGACCCACATGATCGGCTTGCGCCCGGTGCGGTCGGAGAGCCACCCGAGCAGCGGGATGATGAACACCGCCAGCCACAGCACCGCGATCTGCAGCCACGACGACGTCGTGGAGTCGATCGAGGTGCCGCCGTGCTGGTCGACCGTGGTCTCCAGGTAGGTCGGCATGTAGCTGGTCAGCATGTAGTTCGTGACGTTCCAGGCGACGACGACGCCACCGACCATGACGAAGGTCGGCAGGTACTTCGTGAAGATCAGCTTGAGGCCGTCCTTCACCTGGGTGCCCTCGCGCTCCTCGGACTCCGAGAGCAGGGTCTGGAAGGCCGGGGTCTCCTCCAGCTTGACCCGCAGGTACACCCCGACGATGCCCAGCGGCAGCGCGACGAAGAACGGGATCCGCCAGCCCCAGCTCGACATGGACTCGGCGCTGAGGACCAGCGGCAGCACCGAGGCGATGGTGGCGCCGAGTGCGTAGCCGACGAACGTGCCGAGCTCCAGGAAGCTGCCGAAGTACCCGCGACGACGGTCGGGGGCGTACTCGGCGATGAAGGTCATGGCGCCGGCGTACTCACCGCCGGTGGAGAAGCCCTGCAGGACGCGGGCGGCGACGAGCAGGATCGGCGCGGCCAGCCCGATCGAGGCGTACGACGGGATGAGCCCGATCAGGAACGTGCCCAGCGCCATCAGGATGACCGTGATCGACAGGACCTTGGTGCGGCCGATGCGGTCGCCCAGCGGACCGAAGAACAGCCCGCCCAGCGGACGGAAGAAGAACGCGATCGCGAACGTCGCGAACACCGCCACCTGGGACAGCGGCCCGGGTGGGAAGAATTCGGCCTCGATGGTCGTGGCCAGATAACCGTAGACACCGAAGTCGAACCATTCGGTGATATTGCCGACCGCGGCCGCCGCAACAGCGCGCCGCATGGTCGCGGGATCGGTGACGGTGACGCCGTCGACCGTCCCCTCTGCTGTGTCGTCCACGCGTTCCCCCTGGCGACAGTGCACGCCACGGATGAAGCTTTCGTCGGGAAACTGTCAATCCGTGTCGTTCTGTCCGTTTCGTCAAACAGTTCTCCCCGACGTTAACGAGACGTCGCCCCCGGTGCCGGATGAGGCACCGATGTGTCTGTGAGCGGAGTCATTCGATTCGGTGGTTCCGCAGGCGGGACAGCGCTTTTCCGACGTGGGACCGTGGTCGGCGGGCGCAGGTGGCGCCCGTGGGACTCGCAAGCGTCGCGACTCCGCCCGGGTCATCCGGACCCGGTCACCGGACCCGGCGCGTGCCCGTGTGAGGAGGAGCCGTCATGGCTGTGTCGAACGCCGTCTTCCTGTCGATCATCGCGAGCACGGGGGTGGGCCTGGCGGTCACCTCCGCGCTGGCCGCCTACGCCCAGCGCACCTGGAAGGGCTACGGCCGCGTGGCCCCGGCCGAGCAGGTCGAGGAGACCGTCTGAGCGTCCGCGTGCACGGCGCCGCGTCCCCGTCCGGGGGTGCGGCGCCGTCGCGCGTTCAGCCCGTCGCGGCCAGGGCGAGTCCCGCGTACACGGCGACCCCCGCCGGGAACGTGGCCTCGTCGAACACCACCCGGTTCGAGTGGTTCGGCGGGGCGAGGGCCGGGTCGACCGACGGCGGCCGCGCCCCCAGGAACGCCAGCGAGCCCGGCACCCGGTCCAGCACGTAGGAGAAGTCCTCCGACCCCATCAGCGGGTCCGGCATCGCCACGCAGGCGCCGCGGCCGAGCACCTTCTCCGCGACGCGCACCAGCCCGGCGGTCGCGCGGTCGTCGTTGCGGGTGACGGGGTAGCCCGGGACGATCTCGGCCTCGGCCGTGCAGCCGTAGGCCAGCGCGGTGTGCCGGCAGTGCTCGGTGACCGCCCGGTGCAGCAGCGTGCGCACCGGCTGCGACAACGTCCGCAGTGTCCCGGTCAGCTCCGCGGTCTCCGGGATGACGTTGTCGGTGGTGCCCGCCTCGATCCGGGACACCGTGAGGACCGCGGACTCCTGCGGCCCGACCCGGCGGGTCAGCAGGGTCTGCAGACCGCCGACCATCGCCGCGGCGGCCGGGACCGGGTCGCAGGCGTCCTGCGGGGCCGAGGCGTGCCCGCCGCGGCCGGTCACCCGGACCCGCAGCACGTCCGCGGCCGCCATGATCGGGCCCGGCCGGTGGTGGAGCTGCCCCGTCGGCACCGTCGAGGTGATGTGCAGGGCGTAGGCCAGCTCGGGGTCCTCGTCCAGCACGCCCTCGTCGATCATGTGCCGGGCGCCGTGGAACCCCTCCTCGCCCGGCTGGAACATGAACACCACCCGGCCGGCGATCCGGTCCCGCCGGTCCGCGAGCAGGCGCGCGGCCGAGGCGAGCATGGCGGTGTGGGTGTCGTGCCCGCAGGCGTGCATGACGCCGTCGGTGCCCGAGGCGAAGTCCAGTCCGCTGTCCTCGGGCAGCGGCAGCGCGTCCATGTCGCCCCGCAGGAGCACCGTCGGTCCGGGACGGTCGCCGTTGAGGACGGCGGTCACCGAGGTGCAGGACCCGCCCGTGCGGATCCGCAGCGGCAGCCCGTCGAGGGCCCGCAGGACCGCGTCCCGGGTGCGGGGCAGGTGCAGTCCGAGCTCCGGTGCCCGGTGCAGCTCCCGGCGCAGCGCGACCGTCCGCGGCTGCAGGACGCGGGCGGCCTCGAGCAGGCCGCCGGGGAGCCCCGCGACCGAGGCGGGCGTGATGGGCATGGACCGATCGTCGCCGACCGGAGCCCGTCCGGCGCCCGCGGGCCCGGTGTGACCACGCGTACCTGGTCGTGGCGTGACTCACAGCCCCGGAGCGACGTACCGTTGGTGCGTGGCCACACAGAGCGTCGAGGCAGCCCCGGACACCCGGGGCGCCGCCCTGCCCGGATTCGCGGTCGCCGCGATCCGGGAGGAGGGCCGTTGGCGCTGTGTCCGGCTGGACTCCGAAGCGCTCGTGGACCTCGACGCGGCGATCACCGCGTTGCGCGCGCAGCGCTCCACCGGTGCGGTGCTCGGCCTCCTCGACGTCGACGACGAGTTCTTCGTCCTCCTCCGCCCGTCCGCGGGCGGGGTGCGGCTGCTGATCTCCGACGCCGTCGCCGCGCTGGACTACGACATCGCGGCGGACGTGCTCGACCTGCTCCGCGTCGAGCTCCCCCCGGACGACGACGCCCTCGACGACGCCTGGCCGGAGGGCGACCTCGGCATCCTGGCCGACCTCGGCCTGCCCGCCGACGAGCTGGAGATCCTCGTCTCCGACCTCGAGCTGTACCCCGACGAGCAGCTGGACACCATCGCCCGCCGCTGCGGGTTCGCCGCCGCGCTGGACGAGCTCGTCGGCTCCTGAGTTGTTCCGCCCGGCCGATCGGCTCGCGCTGGGCCGTGCCCTCGACGTCGCGCGCGACGCCGAGGCGACCGGGGACGTCCCGATCGGCGCGGTCGTGTTCGCCGCCGACGGCACCGAGCTCGCCGCGGCCTGCAACGCCCGTGAGGCCACCGGTGACCCGACCGCGCACGCCGAGGTGCTCGCCCTGCGCGCCGCCGCGGCCGTCGTGGGGGAGTGGCGGCTGACCGGGACGACCCTCGCCGTCACCGTCGAACCGTGCACGATGTGCGCCGGCGCGATCGGGCTGGCCCGGGTCGAGCGCGTCGTGTTCGGGGCGTGGGAGCCCAAGACCGGTGCCGCGGGCTCGCTCTGGGACGTGCTGCGCGACCGGCGGCTCGCGCACCGGCCCGAGGTCGTCGGCGGGGTCCGCGCAGGTGAGGCGGCCGCCCTGATGCGCGAGTTCTTCGGCCGGACCCCGTGCACCGACCGCGACTGAGCCTCTTGTAACCTTGTCGGCGGTAGCGTGTCCGAGCGGCCGAAGGAGCGCGCCTCGAAAGCGCGTGAGGTTCACGCCTCCGTGGGTTCAAATCCCACCGCTACCGCTGGTCAGAGGGCCGGATCCCCGAGTCGGGGATCCGGCCCTCTGTCGTCGGGCCGATGAGTCCACGGCCGCCGGGTGGTCCCCAGGAGCAGCCGACCATCCGCGCGACGCCCGGGAGGACCACCGTGACCGAGGTCTGGAAGCTCATCCACTCCGAGCGCGCGGCGCTCGTCGCCGACCTGCGGGACGTGTCCGGCGACCGGTGGGACACCCCGTCGCTCTGTCCCGGGTGGACCGTCCACGACGTGCTGGCCCACCTCGTCGACACCGCCCGGACGACCCGGGGCCGGTTCGTCGTCGGCATGCTGCGGGCGCGCATGGACTTCGACCGGCAGAACGAGCACGGGATCGCCCGCGCACGCGGTGCGACGCCGGAGGAGACCCTGCGCCGGTTCGCGGAGTGCGTGCCGATGACCGCCACACCGCCGGCCCCGCTCGCGACCCGGCTGGTCGAGATGGTCGTGCACGGGGAGGACGTCCGTCGACCGCTCGGGATCGTCCGGACCTACGCCCCCGCGGCGGTGGCCCGCGCGCTCGCGCTGCAGGTCCGGACCTCCACCTCGTTCGGGGGTGCCCGCGAGACCGTCGCCGGCCTCCGCCTGTCGGCCACCGACACCGGCCTGGTGGTCGGCAGCGGCCCCGAGGTGCGGGGGACCGCGCTGGCTCTGCTCCTCGCGGTCTCGGGCCGGCCGCCGGGGGACGACGCGCTCACCGGTCCCGGGGCGGAGGCACTCGCGCGGGCGGAGTGAGCGCGTCCCGTCTCCGACCGTGGTCCGACGCCGTGGATCATTCCCGGCTCCGATGTGGCCGACCCCCGTTCGGCGCGACAGTGGGTGCACACCCCGACACGAGGAGCTGGAGATGACCACGATGACCACCACCCCGCACGACCACGCGACCCCGGAGCCCGCCCGCCCCGGCGACCCGGACGCCTACCCCGTCCTCACCGTCCTGATGCTGATGCTCGGCGGCTTCGTGCTGCCCGTCGTCGGCTGGCTCGCCGGTGTCGTGATGCTGTGGACCGGTCGCTCCTGGACGGTCGGGGAGAAGTGGCTCGGCACCCTGGTGTGGCCGGGGATCGTGGCCGTCCCGGCGCTGGTGCTGGTCGCCGGCCTCGTGGCGACGCCGGAGCCGGGTGCCGGGCACTGGGCGATCGTCGTCGCCGGGATCGTCGGTGTCCTGGGTGCGCTGGTCGTCCTGCCCTGGACCTTCGTGAAGCTGCTGCGCGCCGGTCGGCGTACCCACTGAAGTTGGTAGTGACGCTCGCTCGAACAGGTGAACGGAATATCCGGCGCACAACCGCCTGATTCGGACCTGTGAGACACAACGTATCCGCATCTGCGGATACGTTCTCGCCGATCGTCGGCGGTATGCGGATCTCAGCGGGTTCCGTGCGTCACAGCGCCGAGCGCATCACGACCACTGACCTCTCGTTCCGCTCTCCAACGGACTCCGCCGGCCGCTCCCCCCGGGCCACGGAGCGAAGGAGAGGACAACGATGTCTGCCCCGACACGTGCACGCACCGAACGCCGCGATGTCAGCCGTCGCCGATTCCTCGGCTACCTGGTCGCCGCCCCCACCCTCGTCGTCGCGGCGGAGGTCGGCCGCCAGCACCTGTTCGCCCCGCCGGGGGCCTCGGCCGCCGCGATCCCGTCGCCGCCCCAGGTGGCCGACGCCTACGACCTGCTCGACGCCGTCCGCGACTCCTCCCGGCCGACCTCGGCCCTGATCCGGGTGGAGGTGAACCGGGACGGCACGGTGTCGTTCCAGCTCCCGCGGTCGGACAACGGGCAGGGGATCATCACCTCGACCGCGATGATCATCGCCGAGGAGATGGACCTCGACCCGGACCAGGTGACGGTCACCCTGGCCGACTCGCGCCCGGAGCTGGTCTTCAACCAGCTCACCGGCGGCTCCAGCACGACGTTCTCGACCTACACCCCGATCCGGGTCGCCGCGGCGATCGCGAAGGGCCGGCTGCTCGACGCGGCCGCCGCCCTCCTCCAGCAGGACGTGGGCACCCTCACCAGCCGCGCCGGGCTCATCACCGGCGCCGGGGGCAGCGCGATCCCGTTCGGGGAGCTCACCGAGGCCGCGGCCGTCGACGCCACCCGCTCGGTGGAGGTGGTGCTCAAGCCGCGCGAGGAGTTCACGGTCATCGGGACCGACCGGCGCAACGCGCAGGCCCGCGACATCGTCACCGGCCGCAAGCAGTTCATCGCCGACATGAAGATCCCCGACGCGCTGCCGACGGTGATCTGCCGCGGCCCGAACCTGAACTGCGCCCCGGTCTCGGTCGCCAACGCCGACGAGGTGCGCTCCATGCCGGGCGTCACCGACGTCGTCGAGTGCGCCACCGGCGTCGCCGTGCGGGCACACACCTACGGCCAGGCCGTCGACGGTGCGAACGCGCTGCGCGTGCGCTGGGACGCGGGCACCGTCGAGGGCGAGAACGACGAGTCCGTGCTGCAGAAGGTACGGGCGGCCGAGCTGCCGCTGGCGGTCCCGTCGGTGCCGGGGGAGACCGTCGAGGGCGACTTCACCTTCTACTTCCGCAGCAGCTCGGCCCTGGAGACCAACACCGCGATCGCCGACGTCCGGGACGGCCGGTGCGAGATCTGGACCTCGCTGAAGATCCCGATCACCGTGCAGCACGACATCGCCGAGCAGCTCGGGCTGCCGGTCAACGCGGTCACCATCCACATCGTCCCGGGCGGCGGCTCGTTCGGCCGTCGCCTCTTCGGCGACGCGGCCAAGGAGGCCGCCGAGATCTCCCAGAAGCTCGGCAAGCCGGTCAAGCTGATCTGGTCGCGCGCCGACGACTCCCGCCAGGGCCGGGTGCACCCGATGGCGACCTCCCGGATCCGGGCGGTCGTCGCCGGCGAGTCCGTCGTCAGCTTCGAGCAGCGGCACACCGGTGTCAGCTGCGACTTCGGGCACGGCTTCGGTGACGCCGTCACCGCGGCCGCCGCGAAGGCGCCGCTGGGCCAGGTCTCGGTCGCGGAGGCGATCTGGGAGCTGACCCAGGCCACGCCCTACGACTTCGGCGCCCAGACCCGGGTGCTCAACGAGGTCGACATGCGGTTCAACACCGGCTCGATGCGCAACGTGTACTCGCCCGACGTCTGCACCGCGCGCGACCTGATCGTCGACCGCATCGCGGAGAAGATGGGCAAGGACTCCTACGAGTTCCGCCGCGAGTTCCTCCGCAACGACGCGATGCGCGCCGTGCTCGACAAGGTCGCCGAGGAGGGCGACTGGGGCCGGTCGATGCCCGACGGCACGGCGCAGGGGATCGGGTTCCACGTCGAGTACAAGGGCTTCGCCGCCTGCCTGGTCGAGATCGACTGCCGCCCGCAGACCGTGGACCGTGAGGTCCGCCAGGCGCGGACCGGCCCGCGGGTGACCAAGGCGGTCTTCGCCGTCGACGGCGGTCTGGTCATCAACCCGCTCGGCTTCAAGGCCCAGATCATGGGCGGGATCAACGACGCGATCGCGATGACGCTGACCTCAAGCCTGCACCTGGTCGACGGTCACTTCCTCGAGGCGAGCTGGGACAACTACTTCTACACCCGGCAGTGGAACACCCCGCTCGACCTGCAGGTCCACCTGGTCGACAACGGCCGGCCGGAGCCCGGTGGGGCCGGCGAGTTCGGCGTCGCCCCGACCTGCGGGGCGATCGCGAACGCCTACGCGCGCGCCACCGGCCGGGTGCCGGACCACTTCCCGATCCTGCACAACGAGCCGCTGCCGTTCGAGCCGTATCCGACCGTCCCGCCGATCCCGCCGTCGCCGACCAACGGCCTCGACTTCGTCCGCTGAGGAGACTGACATGCCTTCCCACACCTTCACGGTCAACGGCGAGAAGGTCACCGTCGACGTCGAGGACGACGTCCGCGTGCTCTGGG
>NZ_JAMXSG010000245.1:0-9107 GCF_024124365.1 Pseudonocardia sp. McavD-2-B | reverse complement strand
GTGCGCTCGGTGGCCTCCGGCCCGGGCCGACCCCACGGGCTGCGCCCGGCCGGGTCGACGGGCTCGCGGGGCGCGGGGACACCGGTCAGCGGTGCCATCCGCACACCGGGCCAGGAGGTCCCGGCCCCCGGTGCGACGGCCAATGCGGCACCGCGGGCGGCGTCGGCCACCGGGTCCGCGACGACGGCGACCGGGCGGCCCAGTGCCGCCGAGACCGCCTGCACCACGACCGGCATCCGCGCGGCACCGCCGGCGAGCAGCACCTCGGCGTCGGGGGCGGCGGCGACGACGTCCTGCACCAGGTCGGCGACCGGCTCGAGCAGCGGGCGGGTGAGCTCGTCGAGGTCGGAGCGGTGGATCCTCACCGCGGTCAGCAGGCCGGGCATCTCCACCCGGACGGTCGCGACGGTGTCCCGGGACAGCAGCTGCTTGGCGGCGCGGCACTCGTCCCGCAGGGCGGTCAGAGCGGCGACGGTCCGCGGGTCGTCGGGGTCGAGCGCGTCGAACGCGGCGGCCGTGGCCGGGGAGGAGGACCGGACGAAGGCGAACACCGCGTCGTCGACGTCGGCGCCACCGGTCCGGCAGCTCAGCGTGCGGCCGACGGCGTCGGGCAGCACCCCGGGTGCGGCCGCGGCCAGTACGGTCGCGGTGGTCCCGTTGCCCCCCAGGTCGACGACGGCGAGCGGCCCCCCGGCCGGCACGACGGCGCGGTGGGCGAGCGCGACGGCCTGCGGCGCGGTCACCAGGGAGACGGTCAGCCCGCGGCGACGCAGTGCGGCGGCCAGCAGGTCGCGCTTGTGGCGGCCCCAGCCCACCGGGCAGGTGACCCCGATCCGCGACGGCGGGCCGCCGTGCCGGGTGGACACCTCGTCGACCAGGACACGCACCAGCCGGGCGCACAGGTCCTCGGCCGCGTAGGCGTAGCCGCCCAGCGACAGCGGGGTCGGGTCCCCGACCCGGTCGAGGAAGCCGCGTGCGACGCGGTCCGGCTCGGCCGGGGCCCGGCGACGGGCGGGCTCACCGCACAGCAGGTCACCCCCGGGCGTCGCGACGAGCACCGCCGGGAGCACGTCGCTCCCGTCGCGGCCCCCCAGCCGCACGGGCTCCGCGGCACCGCCCGTGCGCAGCACGGCAGCGGTCACCGAGGTCGCCCCCAGGTCGATCCCGAGCAGGTACGACATCACTGCTCCCCCCTCGTCGAACCGGCACGCCGGCGTGGTCCTCTCCGAAACCCATCGACGGGGGCCGCCCCGGTGTTAGCCCGTGCGGCGCAGCAGTTCGAGGTTGGGGACCGATCCCCTAACGGCCCCCCCACGGACCCGGAGCGATCCCCGATGGCCGGACCCGGCGGCGCCCCTAGCTTTCTCGTCATCACCGGCCGACACCACGACCGGTACCCACCTCACTGCCCCGGAGGCAACCATGGCCGGCCGCGACCTCTCTCTCGTCGAGTTCGTCAAGATCATCCTCGGGCTCGGCCCGGACAAGGACGAGAACATCGAGCTGCGCGACTGGTTCCTGAAGGACCCCGACGCCGCGCTCGAGTACCACGGTCTCGGACACCTGACCGCCGAGGACGTCCGCGACGCCGCCGTCCTGCTCCAGGACAACGACACCGTGTCGTTCGACCGCAGCTACGACACCGGTTTCGACTGGGACCACGGCAATGCCGGCTGGGCCTGGAAGGCCGGCTCGGAGGGCCACCACGAGGGCGGCCACAAGCACGGCGCGGAGCACGAGAAGGTCCACGTCAAGGACAACTTCTACGAGTACGACGTCAACGACCGCGACACCGTCGTCGACAACTCGATCAACCAGAACATCGACACCGACGGCGGCGACTTCCGCCAGGACATCGACACCAACTCGGTGACCGCCTCCGGCGACGGCGCCGTGGCCGCCGGCCGCGACATCGAGGACTCGACCATCACCACCGGCAACGGCAACGCGGTGGGCGACGGCAACGCCGTGGTCAACGGCGACGACAACCAGGTCGCCTTCGGCGACGGCTCCTCGGCCGACTCCTACGGCGACATCACCGCCGACGACGGCGGCGCCGTCGCCATCGGCGGCGGCGACGCCGACGGCGACAACTCGGTGAACGACTCCTTCAACGAGGAGACCACCACGACCACGACGACGAACGAGACCAGCTTCGAGGACTCGTTCAACACCACCATCGACGACTCGGTGGAGAACACCACCACCGACAGCGGCAACACCAACATCGGCAACGGCCTCGAGGCGAACGTCGACCTCGACATCGCCTGACCCGACTCCCGTAGTGACCGAGCGGGCCGGACACCGGCTCCGGCCCGCTCACCCCGCCACCACCGTCTTCCGTCGCCCGCCCGAGCGCGACGGCACCCCCTGAGGAGAACGCCATGTCCGCCGAGAAGACCCTGATCCAGTTCATCCTGGACCTGCTGAAGGACCCGAAGCTCCTGGCCGAGTTCAAGGACGACCCCCAGGGCCTGCTCGCCCAGTGCGGCCTGTCCGACGTCTCCGCCGAGGACGTCCGCGACGCGATCGTCCTGGCCCAGGACAACGACGAGGTCTCCTTCGACCGCGACTACAACACCGGCGGCGGCCACGGCGGCGGCCACCACCACACCCCGCCGCCGCCGCCCGTGCACCACGGCGAGGACCCGGTCAAGTACATCGACAAGTACGTGACCAACAACCACTACACCTACAACGTCGACGACCGCGACACCATCGTCGACAACTCGATCAACCAGAACATCGACACCGGCGGCGGCGACTTCCGCCAGGACATCGACACCAACTCCGTCGTCGCGTCCGGCGACGGTGCGGTGGCCGCCGGCGACGACATCCGCGACTCGACCATCACCACCGGTGACGGCAACGCGGTGGGCGACGGCAACGCCGTGGTCAACGGCGACGACAACCAGGTCGCCTTCGGCGACGGCTCCTCGGCCGACTCCTACGGCGACATCACCGCCGACGACGGTGGCGCCGTCGCCATCGGCGGCGGCGACGCCGACGGCGACGACTCGGTGAACGACTCCTACAACTCGTCGGAGACCACCACCACCGACGAGACCACCACGTCGTTCGAGGACTCGTTCAACACCGACGTCGACAGCTCGACCTCGACCGTCACCGAGGACAGCGGCAACGTCAACGTGCTCAACGACGCCGACCTCGACGTCAACGCCTCGCTGCTCTGATCCTCGACACCCTGACGAGAAATCGTCCCTGCTCCGTCCGCGAGCAGTAGGATCGGCTGCACGGCCCATCGGCCCCGGCCACCCTCACGTGGGTGACCGGGGCCGATGACGTTGGTGTATCCATGACAGCGACGCGACGAGCGGTGACCGCACCGCTCCGGAGCGATGGGGGGCGCAACGCACGTGGCGGTACCGGAGGCGGTCGCGCTGGTCGACCTCGCCCTCAAGGCGGTCACGGCCTACGACCGTCCCGACCTCGCTCCCCGGCTGCGCCAGACCAGGACCAGGCTGTCGGACCCGGTGGTCCGGGTCCTCGTGGTGGGCGAGTTCAAGCAGGGCAAGAGCCAGCTCGTGAACGCCCTGGTGAACGCCGCCGTCTGTCCCGTCGACGACGACATCGCCACCGCCGTGCCGACCCTCGTCCGCTTCGGCGAGGAGACGTCGGTGACGCTGGTCCGTGAGATCGCCGGTACCGACGGGGCCGTGGCCGAGAAGGCCGAGCGGACGGTCGTCGGGTTGGACGAGCTCGCGGACCACGTGTCCGAGGGCGGCAACCCGGGCAACCGCGCCGGCCTGACCCGCGCCGAGGTGACGCTGCCCCGCAAGCTCCTGCAGAGCGGGCTCGCACTCGTGGACACCCCCGGGGTCGGTGGCCTGGGGTCGGCCCACGGTGCGGCCACGATGTCGGCCCTGCCCACGGCGGACGCCGTGCTGCTGGTCTCCGACGCCAGCCAGGAGTACACAGCTCCGGAGCTGGAGTTCCTGCAGGCGGCGCGCAAGCTGTGCCCCAATGTCGCCTGCGTCGTCACCAAGACCGACCTCTACCCGCACTGGCGCCGCATCGTGGAGCTGGACGAGGGTCACCTGCGGACCGCCGGGATCGACGCCCGGCTGCTGCCGGTCTCCTCCGCACTGCGGCTGCACGCGGCCCGTACCCAGGACCTCGACCTCATCGCGGAGTCCGGCTTCCAGGCGCTCACCAGCTTCCTGCTGCGCAAGGTCGTCTCCGCCGCCGACGACCTGGACCGCCGCTCGACCAGCCAGGACGTACTGGTCACCTGCCAGGCGCTGGAGTCGACGATGCGTGCCGAGCTCATGTCGCAGAACGACCCCGAGAAGGCCGGGCAGCTCGCCCGTGAGCTGGAGTCGGCCCGGTCACGCGTCGACGGGCTGCGTCAGCGGTCCGCACGCTGGCAGACCACGCTGAACGACGGCGTCGCCGACCTCATCGCCGACATCGACTACGACCTGCGCGACCGGCTGCGGGCCGTCTCGCGCGACGCCGAGCAGCTGCTCGAGGACGCCGACCCGGCCGACATCTGGGAACAGTTCGCCGAGTGGTTCCACAAGCAGGTCGCCCACGCCGTCGCGCAGAACTTCGTGTGGACCACCGAGCGGGCCCGCTGGCTCGCCGAGCAGGTCGCCGACCACTTCGCGGAGGCCGTCGACGTCACGCTGCCCGAACTCCGCGTGGCCGGCGGGTCGGTGGCCGGCCTGGTGGACCCGCTGGACATGCCCGCGGACGAGAAGTTCGGCGTCGGCCAGAAGCTCTTCGTCGGCGCCCGCGGTGGCTACGGCGGCATGCTGATGCTCGGCCTGGCCTCGACCGTCGCCGGGTTCGCTCTGCTCAATCCGGTCTCGGTCGGCGCGGGACTGCTGTTCGGTGCCAAGACCGTGCGCGACGAGAAGAAGCGCATGAAGCAGCGTCGTCAGGCCGAGTCGAAGAACGCGGTGCGGCGCCACATCGACGAGGTCACCTTCCAGGTCGGCAAGGACTCGCGGGACAACCTGCGCCGGATCCAGCGCGACCTGCGCGACCACTTCACCACCGTCGCCGACGAGCTGTCCGACGCGTTGAAGGAGTCGGTCTCGGCCGCCCAGACCGCCCTGAAGGACGACGCCTCGCGGCAGAAGCGTGTCGCGGACCTGGAGGCCGAACTGAAGCGGGTCTCCGGCCTCGCCGAGCGGGCCCGCGCGCTGGCCGCGGCGGCCGGGGCGGAGGCGTCCGCGTGAGCGCGCTGACCGACCAGACCCGCGTGCTGCTGCGCCGCACCCTGGACGCCTACGGGGACTCGCCGCAGGCCGCCGGGTGGCTGCGCCACCACCTGGAGCGGTTCGACGAGCCGCTGCGCGTCGCGATCGCGGGCAAGGTCAAGGCGGGCAAGTCCACGCTGCTCAACGCCCTGGTGGGGGAGCGGATAGCCCCCACCGACGCGGGCGAGTGCACCCGGATCGTCACCTGGTACGCCGACGCGCCCGCCCCGGGCGTACGGATGCACCTGCGCTCCGGCGCGGACCGCCCCCTCACCCTGGCCCGGCGCGACGGCGCGCTGCAGATCGACCTGCAGGGCGCCCGGGTGGAGGACGTCGACCGGCTGCACGTCGACTGGCCGTCGCAGCACCTGCGGCGCACCAACCTCATCGACACCCCCGGCATCGGGTCGCTGACCGCCGACGCGGCCGGCCGGGCCGGGGAGTTCCTGACGCCGGAGGACACACCGTCGCCCGCCGACGCCGTCGTCTACCTGATGCGTCACCTGCACGCCGGTGACGTGCGGTTCCTGGAGGCCTTCCACGACCGCGGCGTCGCCCGCGCGACCCCGGTGAACACCATCGCGGTGCTCTCCCGCGCCGACGAGATCGGCGTCGGCCGGCTCGACGCGCTCGTGTCGGCCCGCCGGATCGCGCGACGCTACCGCGGCGACGACAAGCTGCGCGGGCTGTGCCAGACCGTCGTCGCCGTCGCCGGGCTGCTCGCCGAGACCGCCCGCACCATGCGGCAGGACGAGTACGTCGCGCTCACCGAGCTGGCCGCGCTCCCGCGGGGCGACGTCGAGGCGCTGCTGCTCTCGGCCGACCGCTTCGGGCGCACCGAGCTCGACCGGCCCGACTCCGCCACCCGGATCGCGCTGCTGGAGCGGTTCGGCCTCTTCGGGGTCCGGCTCGGGACGACGCTGATCCGGCAGGGCGTGAAAGACCCGACCGCGCTGGCCGACGACCTGGTGCGCCGCTCCGGTCTCGACGAGCTGCGCTCGGTGCTCGACACCCAGTTCTCCGAGCGCCGCGACCTGCTCAAAGCCCGCTCCGCGCTGCTCGCCGTCGACCTTGTGCTGACCCGCGAGCCCCGCCCGGCGACGGCCGCGCTGCGTGCCGAGGTGGAGCGGATCCTGGCCGGGGCGCACGAGTTCGTCGAGCTACGGGCGCTGGCCGACCTGCGCGCCGGCAAGATCGTGTTCCCGCCCGAGGCGCTCGCCGACGCCGAACGACTGCTCGGCGGCGAAGGCGGCTCGGCGGCGGCCCGGCTCGGGCTCGACGGTGCCGCGGGTCCGCGCGAGGTCCACGACGCCGCCTCCGAGGCGCTGCGCCGCTGGCGGCGGCGGGCGGAGAGCCCGCTGACCGGGCGGGCGTCGGCGGAGGCCGCGCGGATCGTGGTGCGGTCCTGCGAGGGGCTGCTCGCCGAGGCGTCCCGCCCGCACGCGCACCACTGAGGGATCAGGGCCGAGGGATCAGGTCGTCGCGTCGAGGGCGTGCAACGCCGCGACCAGCGGGGCCAGCTCGGGGCGTGTCGCCGCGTCGACCAGCGCCTGTTCCAACGCCCGGTCGTGGCCCGGACGGGCGCTCTCCAGGAGCCGGCGCCCCTGCTCGGTGAGCTCGGTGTAGACCCCGCGGCGATCGGTGGGGCACAGGTACCGCTGCAGCAGCCCCCGGTCCTCCAGCCTGCCGACCAGCCGGGTCGTCGCCGACTGGCTGAGCACCACCACCGACGAGAGCTGGGCCATCCGCAGGTGGAAGCCGTCCTGGCGGGCCAGCGCGTCGAGCACGGTGTACTCCACCACCGACAGCCCGTAGGAGCGCTGCAACGCCCGCTCAAGGTCGTCCTCCAACCGGGCGTGCAGGGCGGCCAGGGTGCGCCACCCCCGCGCCCGCGTCTCGACCGCATCGTCGTCGAGCGACATGGCGTGCCTCCCCTTCGGACCGGGTGACGGTGCTACGTTGTCGGCGTCGGCAATAACCAGCGTGTGCAACTATCAGCGTGCGCCGACTGTTGCACGTGCCGACACCACGATACGAGACGGCCACCCCGACTCCTGGAGAGAAGCCATGCACCTCGACCTCACCGGCCGGACCGCCCTCGTCACCGGCTCCACCCAGGGCATCGGACTCGCCATCGCCGTCGACCTCGCCCGCGCGGGCGCCCGGGTCGCGGTCAACGGCCGGACCGCGGAACGGGTCGACGCGGCCGTCGCCCGGGTGCGCGACGAGTCCGGCGGAGAGGTCGTCGGCGTGGCGGCCGACGTCACCACCGACGAGGGCACCGCGACCCTCGCGACGGAGCTGCCCGAGGTCGACGTCCTGGTCAACAACCTGGGCGTCTTCGGTGCCCAGGAAGCCCTCACCATCACCGACGACGACTGGCGCCGCTACTTCGAGGTCAACGTCCTGACCGCGGCCCGCCTCATCCGGACCTACCTGCCCGGCATGCGCGACCGCGGCTGGGGCCGCATCCAGAACATCGCCAGCGACTCCGCGGTCGTCATCCCGGCCGAGATGATCCACTACGGCGTGTCCAAGACGGCGATGCTCGCACTGTCCCGCGGGTTCGCCAAGGAGGCGGCCGGCAGCGGGGTCACCGTCAACTCGGTGATCGCGGGACCGACGCACACCGCGGGCGTCGAGGACTTCGTGTACCAGCTGGTGGACCCGGCCCTGCCCTGGGACGAGGCGCAGCGCGAGTTCATGCGCACCCACCGGCCCCAGTCGCTGATCCAGCGGCTGATCGAGCCCGAGGAGATCGCCCACATGGTGACCTACCTGGCGTCGCCGCTGGCCTCCGCCACGACCGGGGCCGCGGTCCGCGTGGACGGCGGCTACGTCGACTCGATCCTGCCCTGACCGGGCGGGTCAGCCGCGGTCGCCCAGGATCCGGCGGAGCTCGTCGAGCAGCTCGCTGCGGCCGCCCACCCCGAGACGCTGACGCATCCGGGCCACGTGGTGCTCGACGGTCTTCGCCGAGATGAACAGCGCCTCACCGATCTCGCGCTGGGTGCGCCCCTGCACGACGAGCTCGGCGACCTCCAGCTCGCGCTCGGACAGCAGACCCGACCCGGACGGTTCCGGGGCGGCCTCGACGGGCGCCGGGGCCGCGGCGGCGGGCTCCTCCGTGACCGGGCCGAGCTCCTCCGCGAGGGGCGGGAGGGTCCCCTGGCGCAGGTCCGTCCCCGCCGCCTGCAGCGCCCGCGCGCAGGCCAGCAGGGCGGACACCGCGCGCCGGTCCCCGGTCCGCAGTGCCGCCTGCCCGGCGAGGCGACCGCCGTCGAAGGACAGGCCGACGGCGTGCAGCCCGCGGGCGGCGGCCTCGACCTCGGCCGCGTCGACCCGGTCCTCCAGCACGCCCACCCAGTGCGGGGCCGCCGTCGCCATGGCGTGGGCGAAGCGGCTGCCGCAGGCGGCGCTCTGCAGCTCGTCGGAGCGGGCGCGGGCGGCCTCGACGTCGTCGGTGAGCACCGCGGCCTGCAGCCGCGCCCAGTGCAGCGGGGCGGCCCACAGCGCGGGCCGGCCGAGCCGGTCGAGCAGCGCGTCGGCCTCGGCGAGGTGCGGGGCCACCCAGCTCTCCTCCCGCAGCCGCGACGCCGCGGTCACCAGCTCCCCGAGCGGCTGCAGCACGTAGAGGTCGACCGGGTGCCGGACGATCGCCTGCCGCGCCCGCGTCCAGGACCGCATCAGGGCCCCGAGGTCGGACTGGCGGCGGGCGATCGCGACCTGCAGCGCGGCAGCGAGGAACTCGTCACGCGGTTCGAGGGGGTCGTCGCCCGCGTCGACAGCGGCGAGCCGCTCCGACGCCGGGCCGGTCGCGCCGCGCAGCAGCGCGATCCAGCCGAGCAGCAGCCGGTGCCGGGCCCGGGCGGGCGCCCC